>JBBDXJ010000191.1:0-24466 GCA_040902445.1 Cyclobacteriaceae bacterium
GTCAATGGATGCCTACAATGTACTCTTAGACAGCTGGGATGATAACAAGCTTGAGCTGATCGAGCAATTCAAAGTTCTGCTGATGAATAGGGCTAACAAAGTTCTGGGAGTCTTCGAAGTATCCACCGGAGGCATGGCGGGCACAGTTGCCGACCCGAAGCTGATTTTTGCCGCAGCAATTAAAGGGGCGGCGTGCGGGATTATTTTAGCGCATAACCATCCCTCTGGAAACCTCGCACCAAGCCATGCCGATATGGACCTCACAAGAAAGATAAAGGAAGCGGGTAAGTTGCTGGAAATTCAAGTACTCGATCACATTATCCTAACAAGCGAAAAGTATTATTCATTTGCCGATGAAGGTATCTTATAAAATAGCAGAGAAGGTGTGTATTGGCAGCTCAACCAATGCACCCCTTCAATTTACAAAGGCTTCGCCAATGAACCATTCCCCCATTTAAAAAATATCTCCACCCTTCCGACATTCCACTTCGTTCCATTTACGGGCGGGTAGTATATTTTTTAACGGGGCCCCGTGGTTCTTTGTCTCCGCCTTTGTGATCCAAATACCGGGGTGCATGTGGTTTTTTTCATAGGGTTGATTATCGATTTTTTAGAAAGTGCAGATCATAATAATTTTCCTTGAAGAAATTTGCATCCATTTGGCAAAGGATTTCTCAATGATTTTAATTATCTTTGATATAGAAAAATGTTCTTTAACAACTGGTGTTTTTTGATCAGATTCTTACAGCTAATGCACTTCGGTTAGCAAGGAAAAGCGGTCATTGTAACACATTCAAACTAAGCTTATTACGGTAGGGGTTCCGTTTCCAGCGGGATCACAAAAGGGGATCATCACAAATCAAAGTCGCCCAAAATCTATGTTTGGGCGACTTTTTCATTTTCTGCCCATCCAAAAAGTAACAAACAAATACAATGTGTAGGTGACCTATTCGGTTACCAAGTCCTATCCGCTACATTGGTATCCGAATGAAGCGCAAGGCATTGAAGATGAATGGCGTACCGCCAATTTCATTTTGATCCATTTGCCGTCAAAAATTATGGGTTCGGTTAACAAAAAAATTAAAGGCAGTGAATTTCAGTCAAACTGTTTCAATTCTGTTCTGGCTCAACAGATCAAAAGTAAATAACAAGAGCCTGGTACCGATATGGGTGAGAATTACCGAGGATGGAAAGCGAGCCGAGTGCTCTATTCAAAAACAGATTCTTCCTGGATTGTGGGCCGCGAAACACAATAAAGCGAAAGGTAATTCACCTGAGGCGAGATCGATCAACCACTATCTCGTGATGGTTCAGGTTGAGACAACTAAGCACTACAGTATTCTGTCCACAAAAGATGTTGATACTGTGGAGGATGTCAAAAACAGCTATAGAGGCACTAAAGAGGTTTAAAAAACATTCCTTCAATTATTCCGCCTTTATAGGCAACAGCTTTCTGACGGAATGAAGTTAATGATTTATCTGATGGCAGGTATAAAAGGTTTCAGATCCTTTTTAACAAATGTGTTGTATTTATTAAGTATAAGTCCAAAAAATCAGATCTTGCACTCGATGAGGTGAAATTGAATTTCATCGTCGAGCTTGAACATTATTTACGTTCAGTTAAAACGATCGGCCATAATACCGCAATCAAGACGCCAAAGACTTAAAACAGGTAGTGAAATTTGGAGTGATGCTGGAATATATTCCTTCAAATCCTTTTGCCAATTCCTTCCAAATTAAATACAGACAAAGTTAGCAGGAATACTAATCGGATATTTCCTTAGGGGTCTTCTGAAACTGGGACGCAAAATGAGACGGATGGTTCATCGATTGTAAAAGCAGAAAGCGGGTACTTAAACACCGAATGAATTGTTTTTTGTTTTAGCTGGCTTTATATTAAGAGAATTAAAAGTAAAATTCGGTGTGATGTACTTTCGATATTGTCGTGAGTTTTAATCAACCCGGGCACTACTCTCAAACCGCCAATAAATCTACATCTATATGCCACTAAAGATAGACGGTGAGCAGTTCACCTTTACGCAGCCAAATGGTGAAAAGTTCGAGGTGCGCTTATGGGGGAACCAATATTATGCGACGATTGAAACATTGGATGGGTATACGATCGCACAGGATCCACAAACAAGATATTATCACTACGCTTCGGAGCAGGAAGGTGAATTAATTCCGAGCGACAAGGTTGTAACAGGAACAAGCATTGAAGCAAATATCGCGGAGAAGCACCTCAGAAATAGGATTGAGGTCAGCAAATCTCTGGTATATCAGAGGCCGGGCCTCGCCCCAGGCAATAGCAGGTGGCGGCAGAGGAGGGAAGAAGCGAAAATTGAATCAACGAAATCCGCGATCACCATGGCGCCAGCGCCACCCCTCAGGCAACCCATTGGTGATTATATCGGTCTTTGCCTACTTATCGAATTTCCTGATGTAAGGGCTACCATTCCAAGGGATGAAATAGACCTGTACTGTAATGAACAAGGCTACGGGGGCTTTGGGAATAATGGATCTGTCTACGACTATTTTTATGATAACAGTCGCGGTAAGCTCCGATACTCCAATACAGTAACACATTATTACACAGCCCCAAGACAACGGTCTTATTATACCGATGAAAGCATTCAGTACGGCGTGCGAGCCACGGAACTTATAAGAGAAGCCTTGACCTCTCTGAGAAACCAGGGAACTAACCTTCAACACCTGACATCTGATTCACAGGACTACATCTATGCATTAAATGTTTTTTACGCCGGTGATGTCGTGAACAACTGGGCTAAGGGACTTTGGCCGCATTGTCACCATCTCAATGCGCCCTTCCCGCTTGCCAACAACAAGCTGGTTTTTGACTACCAGATTACCAATGTAGGATCAGCACTTTCCCTTGCTACCTTTTGTCATGAGAATGGACACATGGTCTGTGATTTTCCTGATCTGTACGATTATGGGAACGATTCATCGGGCGTTGGCCAGTATTGTTTGATGTGTATGGGCGGAAATGCAAACTACTTCAATCCAACGCAAGTATGTGCCTATCTCAAATACAAAGCAGGGTGGATCGATCGCATTACTGCTATTCCCTCGGGAGTGGCTAATCACCAGCTTGAAGCGGGCAAGAACCAGTTTATTATCTTTCGGAAAGACCCAACTGAATATTTCATAGTTGAAAATCGTTTCCAGGCTGGCCGTGATATGTCCCTGCCGGATTCGGGTCTGGCCATCTGGCATGTAGATGAACTTGGAAATAATAACAACGAACAACGCTCTCCCCAGTTACACTATGAGTGCTCACTTATTCAGGCAGATGGTCTGAATCATTTGGAACGTGCCCAGGGGTATGGTGATATGCACGATCTGTTCGACAATACCTCCAATCGTTTTGCCAATAATACGAATCCGCCTTGTAAATGGTGGGATGGAAGTCTTGCACACTTGGAGATATACAACATTAGCGCCCCTGGAACTCAAGTGCGTTTCTCAAGCCGGCTATAGTGATGAAGCCCGGACATTAATTCCGGTAAGACTTCATCGCTATTGCTTTTTCTTTATTCCAATGGAAAAATTCAGTGACACATAAAATCCGCCATAATATCCCGTTTCCATAGCATCATCAAGCGCTTCCTGATCCTCGATTATGTTGTTCTCCGCCGTGCGATCCAGGCTATATTCGTCCGACAATCTTTTGCCAATGCCGTTTAAGTATCCTGCCGAGATAGAGAAGATGCCGTCAATGTAGACGCCAATGCCAACGGGGATTATTGTATTTCCCCCTGCTCTTCCCACTCCAATCTGAGGATACCAGTAAATTACAGTGGTCTTCTTGTTGGTAAAGCTCGTAAGGAAATTGAGGAAGGCAACCGGGCTCGCAATAACTCGCGTTGGATTGGTTTCTTCGATCCTATAAAGAAGCGTCTTATCGGCGGTTTGTTCGGGCTGGAGGGAATAGTTGGGAAATGTAACGTGAGAAAAAATAGTCGATGCACTGAAAAAAGGCACAAAATCCTGCCGCGTGGCAACTGTTAGGCTTTGGGAAACAATTTTTTTATCTTCCGTGCCATCTTCCTTTAGAGAAGTTAGCGCCAGGGTATACTGCCTGGCTTTTTCAGACCTGGGGTTTAATACACCTTCTTCCACTCTCTTAAACGCGTGCCCATTGCCAAGCGTGCTGAAAGAATCAAAGGCCTTCCTTGTAGATTCCAGAAATGCACGAAACCCATTCACCTCCGCGCTTCGTGTGTCCAGTAAACTTTTTGTGGTGAGCTGCAGGCTGCTTGCCGTCGACTTGGAGTAATTTTCAAACGCCTGTCTTTGTGTTTGTTGAATGAATTGAGTCGCCTTAGCCGTTTTCAATATATCCACCAGCGCATCCAGGGAAGTTTTAGCATTTGTTTGCGCGCCTGAAAGGACATCGCGAACACTTTCGGCTGAAATCAGCTTTGTCTTGAAAGTCTCGTAGTTATTTTCGCTTTTGTATAGCTCAACCTTTTGCTGTGAAATCAACTCTCCTACGCTTCGGGATGCAATGCCTTCAACCTTCACCTTACCATATAGAAAGGATTCTACGGTCCTGACGTGGCCGTTGATTGTGTCTATCAGCTCGTTGATTCCGGGGATTGATCCCTCGGTTGCCTGCATGTTACTATAGAATTCCATCATCCATTCGTAAAGGAGCAGGTTTGAATCAAACTGTTTTATTGCAGGGAGCACTTGATTGAGATGTTTCTGGGCTTCTGCGCTTTCGGCCATAATTGCATGAGAAACGCTGGGAGCGGATGCCAAAGAGGAAGTTGCGCTTGATGTCACAACGGTTGGCAGCCCGGTAAGGGCGCTGGAAATATATTGGGTGATGGTAGTCCGAATGGGATCATCAATGTCAGCTGAATTGACCTTGAAAGAATATCTTAACGGATTGTAAAATTTAACATAGATAAAAAAGTTGTCATCTTCTCCGTCGAAAGCGAAGAGTTGCCCTTCCTGCAACGGCGAGTCATGTGGGCCCGAGTCGTTCCGTATGTATCTGAACTTGTTGGATGCATCAAACGAAATGTAAAGTCCTGTTTGGAATTTCTTGGCAGATAGCCTGTCAAAAACGCTTTGATCCTGGCCCTTAGCCTGACTACAGATAAGCGTTATTGCTACTAAAAAAAGAATTCCGAATGAAAATGTTGTGCGACTCTTCAATGACATAAGATATTCCGTTTACTTTCGACTACTTATATAAACTTTGCATGCTCAGCTGAGATCATCTCCATGTATTTTTTGCGGAAAAGACTTTTCTCTGTTGGGGTGAAACTGCTCTCTTCGGATAACAATGCGTTTGCCTCCGCAAGTACCTGCATCAGTCTTGGCTGGATCTCCAGGAGTCTGGCCCGGGTCTTAATGAATTCAGATGACAGCACTTGAACGCCTTCTACGAATTTGCGAGACCATGATGCGCTCAGGTTTTCACCCCGCTGTATTTCTTTTTGAACTTTGAAAACGAGATAAGTGTTCCGCACGACTTTGTCGCCAAGCCTGAGGGCTTTAGCAGCCTCATCATAAGTCAAATTTGCTGTCGCAACCGTTTCTTCAGACGTAGCCACATTACCGGAAGAGGATGTTTGAATGAAAGTGGTGTTGGCGAGTGGTATTTTTCTTTCGTTTTCAAAACCGTCGTCGATCGCAAATTCAGCTGGCACCTCAGCGGTGTATTCTGCTGAGCTTTCGGTTTCATTTTCTACGAAGATCACCAGGTATCCTTCCTGAAGGTAATTTGATCCGATCGCCTGCGCATCCACAGCAACTAAAAAGTCGTTCACTACAAGCTGAAGAAGGCCTCGATTGTTCGCCTCATCTACTTTGTCGAACATGCCCTTAACGATCTTGCCGATCCCAAGAGCCTGACCGACGACGCCTGGCACGAGTCCATCGAGGACACTTTTGTTGGCGGGTGCGTTAAGGACATCGAACGCCACCGAGAAGTTGTCACTTCTTTTTGTGGTGGCGATTTTGAAAGTCAAACCAAACGAATCCATGTAGGCTGGTATCTTTACAAGCACATTCAAAACCATTGGAATATTCGTGTTAACGCGCGGCTTAATGGACCGTTTATCAAGGACAATGTTGGGTTCCTCAGTGGACGTGATCACAAGGCCGTCCGGGTGTAACTTTAGGCCCGCGATCAGCACTACTTCGTCGTTACCTCCAAACAACCGCTGGAGAATGGTTCCCGAGCTAAGGTAGTTGCCACCCAAAAAAATTATTGAGAAATACGACTCATTCTTTATGATTAGCTGCGGTGGACCCTTCTTCAATGGTATGAAGCGCAGAAAAGAGTTTACTTTCCTTGGCATAAGAATTTTTTTTTAGCCTCACATTTTTTGACTGGCTTTACTCTGCCCTTCAGCAAGATGGCGATTCAGTAGGTCATGAAAATAAAAATAAAATAGCCCATCGCCTCCCGTGTGCAGGAGAAATGATGGGCTTTCAATAAATGAATTTAAGCAGCCAGATTTACGCTGCCAAATGTTTTGCAGTAATTATTAACTAGTAGGGGAGTTAGATGACCTGGTGTTTACTATTAGGATAGATTTCAAGACTCTTTTGTTGAAGCTTATCAAAGAGCGACCGGACAGACTCCAGACGGACTTTAGCTTCAACAGTTTGACCGGATGTTGAAATTGTGTCAAAATCGACTTCCAGGCCTTCGCTCTGCAAGTCTACTAATTTCTCACGAAAGGATTTTTTCAGTACCCGCTTTCTTTCCACGCGCGATTTGATGGCAAGCTTTTCTGGATAAAAAACTGACACAGATATTGCCACGTCTCCATTCTTAAGGCGGTTCGTTTCACCTCGCTCAGCCATTTTTGACGCCGCTCTTACAAATTCTTCCGCATTCATACTGTGCGTATTTAAACAACAAATATAATCAAATAAACGTCACAAGTTTTGCATGTTCACTCTGCCACCCCCGACTTCAAACGCAGTAGCTCCAGAGACTGTTGTGATACCATTGCTAAGCAATCGGCTCTTTACAGCTGCGGGCGTCACCGCCAGCCCTGAGGCCTTCAATTGTTGAACTATCACCGCAACAACGCCTGCGACGATAGGAGTGGCCATCGACGTTCCGCTCAGCCTACTAAAAAGATCATTCCTTGCTGCATTCGAAATCGGATTGCCCTGCGGATCCCGCGGTATAGGAACTGTGGAAGTTATATTAACGCCGGCAGCCGCTATATCAGGTTTGCGAACGTTGTACGAAGTTGGACCCCGGCTGCTAAAAGGAGCTGGCAGAAATGTGACCTTCGTTATCGCACCCACCGTAATCGCTTGCCTGGAATTACCCGGACAGCCAAGTTCCGTGTCGAAAGAAGTTCCGAAACCATTTGTTCGAAGGAATTCAGCCCTGGCATGTTCGTTGCCAGCGGCTACAACAACAATTACATTATCCAGAAGTATTGCATTGTCGACAGCAGTACACAGGGGGCAATGGCCATTGGTACACATCCAACCATGCCCGCCTTGCGACCAAGTAGGAAGATGATTAAACCCAAGACTCATGGACAGTACTTCAGCACCGAGGTCCAGCGCTTCGTCTATTCCCTTTACAACATTAGTGTGGGTGCCGCGACCATCTGCCTGAAGAACTTTTACATTAAACAGTGTGACGCCGGGAGCTACGCCCCGATAGAAAGTATCCTTTGAGGCAATTGAGCCTGCACAATGAGTTCCATGTCTCCCCGGTATATCAAAAGATTCCCCACAAGTACTAACCGACGCGGCTACACTTAAATACGGATGTTGTGTATCAACGCCACTGTCAAGTAGGGCTACTTTTACGCCCGAACCGTCGACACCCGGATGTGTTTGCGCAAAAGGTGGCTGGCTGATATCCAGGATTGCGTCATTCATTGCCACGATCTGTAACAGGGGATCAAATTCAATTTTTTCGATCACGCTGTCGTTCGTGAGAACCTTGATCTGTTCTTCAGTGCCAAGGAACTTCAGAGCGTTCGCTGCAATCAGGGGTGTAGCCTCCATACCCATGTTGGTGGCAATTTTTTTTCTTACCGGCTCAAGGTGGTCGGCAATTCTTTCTTTATAATGTTTCCAGTGTTCGCCTTTTTTAGGTTTTTCAGTTCGCAGTTTTAACACCACCGGCAATAGAGGCAGCGACGCGGTTACTGATTCATGAAGACTTACAGGCTGTACTCCCATGTGTGCGGAGACACTTTCAAACGCAGGTGTCGACTTTGCGTTCTCCATGACACCAAGGACTTCCGTCAAAAGGTTTCCAACGCGACCGGGTTTGTACCCTTTGGGTAACTTGAAGACGATCGATTCAAATTTTGCAGCGCTTCCCTTTGGAACAGATGCCTTTTTAGGTTTCGACTTAATCAGCGTCAGTTCCACGGGCTCAGTAAGTACCGACCGGGCCATCACGCCAGTAATCTGTTTCGTCTGCTTAGGTGGTGCAAAGCCTAAACCGGATCGCTTAGCCCTGACCATTTTTTTAGCAGCTTTTTTCCTACTGCTCTTTCTCTTTGTGCTTTTGACCGGCCTTCTTTTATGGGCTGTTTTCTTGGAGCCCACCTTTGATTTTGCTCTGGGGCGTGATGTTCTTCTTCTGGATGCTTTCATAGAAAGGTTGTTTGGGGAGGCGAATGCAATATGTTAGGATATATGACCGTTGGCAGTGTATCCAGCGATCATGATTGAAGATAGAAGTTTAGACGCAAACATTCCACGAGTATTTATATCTTTTTAGTTTTTGTTAAACCCTTAGGGGAACACGACGAATTTGTACAACTGAAATTACCCACCACCTTTGAAAAGGATCGACTTCAAGTTAGGCAAAGGTTTTATTGCGCACGTTGATGGGGAGAGTATGAATACGTTCGTTACATCATCCATCCGTGGCAATCCAGACACCGGTCACCGGGAATGGGGTGGAGTTTCATGACAGGCATCAAGAAGGAGTAGATTTATAAGAACTTGAAAGGAACAGCACTCATACAGTACAACCTGTTCAATCGGTAATTACATATTCAAACCTTACCCGCGAATTCAGTCTATCAACATACGGAGCGTTTTAATATTTGTTTACTCTTTAATGATCTTAGAATACCAAACACGGTCCCAGGTAGATAAGGATTAAAGCAACGAGCCCATCGCCTCAATTAGAGGAACATGATGGGCTCATGGCTATAAATACATGAACCTATGTTTTTTAAACAAATGCCTTTTTTTATGGATTTGTCAAAGGTCTTGCGAAAAATTAAAAAACCGTTTGGAAAATCACGGCGGATCATTATCTTCAATCATGGGAGCCCATCATAGCTGCACGAAGCAGCCTGGATGGGCTTTTTTCTTAATTATACCAGAATGGCAAAGAAAACCACTGCACAGCAGGACTTTCATGCTCCTGTTACGAATATTCTGTCAACCGAAGCGGAAGTTGCAAAGACATCTGTTACCGAGGGTTCATCAGGATTTGGAGACGAAATAGAACTTGGTCCGCGAGCGTCGCAGGAAACCGTCCCCGCAAGAATCGTTATGGAATCGCACGGACCTGACATCACCCAAGTTCCGGATACATCGAACCTTGCGGATATCGGCGTTGCGTCTTTCGGTTCGCCTCCGGCGATGGAAGTAGTTATCGGGACCGATGAACGCATTCAGATCACAGACACACAAAAATATCCATGGCGTGTTATTGCATCATTGCTGATCACTGCTGCAGACAACAGTCAATGGATCGGGACAGGATGGTTTATCAGCCCACGCACATTGATCACGGCGGGCCACTGCGTGTGTATCAAGCACAATCCGCTGCCATCAAGGAATGGATGGGTAAAAAAAATCCAGGTACTCCCCGGGAGGAATGGCAGCAACCTTCCATTTGGTGGAATAACTGCAACTGAATTTTGGAGCGTAAAAGGGTGGGTAGAAAATGGATTAGAGAATTATGACTATGCGGCGATCATTCTTCCTGCACCGTTCCCGCAAGACATCGGCTTCTATGGATTTGGCGTTTATAAAGACGAAAAGCTCAAAATGCAGATTGTGAATGTTGCCGGGTACCCAGGCGATAAACTATCAGGCACGTTATGGTATGACAAACGGACTGTCGGGAGCCTGAATCCTGATAAAGTCTATTACGCAGCCGACACGGCCGGGGGACAAAGTGGTACTGTTGTTTACATCGTCGAAAATGGCAAGAGGATAGGAGTGGCGATTCATGCCTATGGTGGTGCGACGGCGAACTCTGGAACGCGCATCTCTTCGCAAGTTTATGCCAACCTAACCAAATGGAGAAAGAATTAATCAAGTAATCGATCTAGATGAAAAAGAAAATCACAGGGATAGTGCGACTGCAACGGGGCGAAGCTTTTCTCGAAGTCCCTAACTACAAGCTGCGGCTGAAAGGCGATCCAAAAAAATTTGCTGGCCTAAATGGGGTTAATGTTACTATCGACGGACAAGATTCGAATGGAGCTATCAGTGACATAGGTCAGATAGTAAGGGAAAAATCAATTCCGGAAAATGGTACGAGTGGCCACTCAGTTGATTTACTTGTCCAAGTAATCAAAGCTAACGAAAGCAAAGTCGGGCAAATCGCCGGATTGATGGGGTTGCGACCTGGATTGAGCCGGGCCGATGAAAGCGATGGCCTAATCATCATTGCCATCACCGATCCAGGCTTTCCAACAATCCAAGTTCCGAAAGAGATTTCCGGAATGCGGGTAGAAAGGCGCGTGGCTACTCCGCAGCAATTAATAGAAGGTTTACTGCCACTGTCGCAATGGGAGAGTACGGTCATAGAAGCATCCATGGCAGAATTGAAGGCGAAGATAGGATACAAGAAGCCGCCGAAAGTGCTTGTGAAACTTGAATCGATGGAAGTTTTAAAAGTAACATGTCATGTAGGGCCGGATTCCGGGTGGCCGACACTAAAAAAATTTCTTGAAGGAACGCATAAAAGCCTAACGGTGGCGATGTACGAATTTTATGCTGAGCACATCATCGAAACGATGACAGAACTAGGAAGAAATTCGCCTGCAAAGCTTGACATGATCCTACAGGTAAGTTCTCATGACAGGGACATCGAAGCGGTTTTGGAGGAAAGTTGGACTGCGGCGCGGCTGCGGTTTGTACCCGCGTCGGTCTCGGGGCCAGATAGAATATTCAATAACTCGTATCATACGAAGGTCGCTGTAAGAGATTCATCTGCGGTGTGGATATCGAGTGGAAACTGGAGCCCAAATAGCCAGCCCGAGGTGGATCCTGACGCAGATCAGTTTTTATACCGAAAGGGAAACCGGGAATGGCATGTGATCGTCGAGAGCAAAAATCTTGCAACGATGTATGAGAAGTTCATTCGGTATGACATGGACAGCGCCGAGGCAGTCGTAGCAGAAGAAACAATGGAGGTGCTGCCCGACCTGTTGATCCCGCAAAGCATGCTATTCCAGGAAGCTGGTGTGGCCCAGCCAAATCCATTTAGCGCGAAGACTTTCAATGACGAGCCTGTTACCGTAATGCCATTAATGAGTCCCGACAATTACGCGAAGGAAATAGCTAAATTGATCCGGTCAGCAAAAAAATCGGTCTACCTTCAATTCTCTTACATTCGGCAACCATCGACCGAGTTATTCGATGATGTAATCTCGGCGGTATCAGAAAAAATGGCGGAAGGACTGGATGTGCGAGTGCTTGTAGGCAGCGCCCAGAATCCTGAACATTCCGATTTGCTGATTGCAAAGCGGAAATGGAAGAGAAAGATGTTTAAGAAGCAGAGCAGTAAGGTCCACAACAAAGGCGTGATCGTCGACGGCAAGGCCGCCGTAGTTGGTAGCAACAACTGGTCTAATGACGGCACCCAATATAATCGTGACACAAGCCTTGTAATCAAGTCGAAAGCTATTGCCGAATACTACTCCTCTGTATTTGAGTTTGATTGGTTGAACCTTTCAAGACCGATTATCAGCACGGAGGAAATAGCGCCTGTTATAGCCACTACAGAAGTGACTCCGCTCGGGATGGTACGTGTTCCATGGCGTGCATGGTTTGATGAATAAAAATAGCATGATCACCGAAAGTGACAAAGAGCTTTTGATAGAAACCTTGCTTATAACGGTGCAGGGGTTGGATACACCGCGTCAATCATTGGTTGCGCCATTTTTGAACACACACATTCCAGGATCGCTTGGCCAGGGAACACCACGCGAGTTGGTTACAAAGATCATCTCGCTTTGCATCGGCGATAGTTGGAATAATACGCCCCCTCTTCTGATCACGCTGATTGACTCGTTTGATCTGAAAATCTTAAACCAAGAGATAGCTAAAATTTGCGATCGCATCGGGTCACCCCCACCAGCTGGCCTGAACCTATTGCAAGTTTCAATTATTAACAACGCTACTCCTTTTGTCAATCGCGTGGCACTTCGAACGAAGCTTGAAGGATTTGAGTCAGCTGCCGCGGATGCTCAGCCGATACTGATCATCACCGGCGACACGAAAAGCGGAAAATCATATTCCTCTAATTACATCGATCATTTTTCTCATGTACGTCAGACTGTGATCACCTGCAAAGTGGAGTTGGACCCTGACCTCGCCCTGGAGACCGGGCCTGAGCAGGTTGCGCGCGATCTGGTAACTATGATGGGGCGGCCCTTGGGTAGCATGCCAAGCGCAGTCACGAATCTCAAGCTTTATGCAAAACAGCTCGCGTCGTGGGTCTTGCATGAGGCTGTGCAGGGCAACGCCAAATATTGGTTTGTACTGGACAACTTCATAGGTGAAAAACTAAGAGAGGATACAAAAGCATTCCTGATCGCGCTATCTGATAAGATCACGACCGGTGTCTTTCGTCAGCGTTGCCGATTGATCCTTCTCGGATTTGAGAAGAGCATACTGACGGTGGAGCCCGGAAAGATCTGTGAGGATACTGTCACTCCTTACGACAAAACCGACATTGCAAAGTTTATTGATGAAATCAGAGACCGATGTCCCGTAAAGCCCGACCCTACGACTCTGGAAAAAAAGATATTTGACAACCTCCCAAATGACGAGACGAAGATGAGTGAGCTAAACCAGCGCTCCCGAGCTCTGATTTTGCTTGTCGCAGAGTTGACAATGATGGTAAAGAAAAAGCCTGAGCTTAATTTTCTCGCGATTCTGGAGGCAATCATGGATGATCTCGCCGCGCTTAGTACTAATGCGGTAAAGCAAAAAATTAGCGTGCTCAAATCCAGTTTAAACGATTTGTGATATGCAGGACCTCACAAAACAACTTCTGGCCAACTACGCTGCACGAGTTAAATCAACAGTGGAAGACATTCCAACGGAGAATGATCAACTGTGGTCGTATCGGCAGGCAATCGCTGTGTTGCATTGCTTCGATCCAACGAGCTTGAATCCTGTTAACCCGCGTTGTAAGCATCCTAACCCGCGCGTTCTTTTGCATGAAGACATCATGTTTCTCTCTGGAGGACGTGAGCAGGGACTTTATACAGTCAAGCCCGTCGCGCGAAAAGAGTTTCTGAAAAGAATGGGGTCCCGTGAGGAAATGCTTAAGGCGCTTTCTGTCAATACGCCTTTTTCAACTTCGTTGCAAACAGCGTGGGAAAAATACCTGAATACAGGGAAAATCCCTGATCTAGAGCAGTTGACCTACCATGAACTTACTAACGTAGGGCAGGTCGTCTCGTGGGTCGCAGAACTGGATTTAACGTTGCCATCCGAAGGGACGATTTTGTCTTTGCTACAAAAAAGAAGCACAATCGTTGCATTTGAACACCTTGTTCCTCCCGATTTTACGGGGCGGGTTACGGAGTTAAACTTGATTCGCGACCATATCGATAGTTACGCTGGTAGCAGCTCGTTGAAAGGTCAACTTGATCGGTGGTTTAAAACTTCTAAAAAGCCAGTGCTCGCCATCCATGGTCCTGGGGGTATGGGAAAGTCGGCGCTGATAGGAAAAATACTGTTGGAGAACTACTTTAAAGAAAAGAGCAACCAGATCCCTTTTGCATACCTGACATTCGATCAGGAAACACTCAAAGTTGATCAACCATTTACGCTACTGGTAGAGGCGACGTCGCAGTTTGCACTCCAATATCCTGAACACAAATCAGCGTTTGCAACCTTTTCGCAAGAGGTAACCAGGTTTAGGAATGTGAGGGGCGCGACAGCGCAAAGGATGGTGGTCCACACAACCCGCCATGCGCGCGTATCTGATTCGCGAAAGGTCGACGAGGAACTATATTTTGCTTTTGTCGATCTACTAAAAATTATCTCTCAAAAGCGCACTGCCGACACTACCGTTCACTGCCCCGTTCTGCTTGCGTTAGATACTTTTGAAGAGGTCCAATACCGCGACCGTGAGAGTCTTACTGTATTTTGGCAGATGCTGGATTATCTACAGAAAAGGTTTCCGACTATCAGGATCGTGATTACAGGTCGTGCACCCGTGAAAGAACTTTCGCGGATGGAAGCCTCGCTTGTAAACGATGTACCCTTGCTTGAGTTAACGATGGAAGATCGAGTGAGTTTGCTTCGACGATTGGGTATCACAGACCGAAATCTCGCACAGGAACTCTGTACAAAGTTAGGGGGAAACCCTTTGACCCTTCGGCTTGCCGCAAACGCCTTAAAGAACAGCACAACTCCATTGGATAGTTTATCAAATGTGGAGACAAAAAAATGGCTATTCTTCCAAGTAGATGAGCAAGTGATCCAGGGGCAGTTGTACCGCAGGATACTCGACCATATTAAAGATGAAAGGGTGAGAACGCTTGCCCATCCAGGTATGGTATTACGACGGACGAGCCCGGAATTGATACTCAATGTGTTGGCGCCGATATGTGGAATTACCATCAACAGCTTTGCTGAAGCGACCAATTTGTTTTCGCAGTTGATGAAAGAACACGCTCTAGTCACGATGGGCGAGACTGGATTGCTTTTCTATCGGCCGGAAGTTCGTCAGGCGATGATCCGTCTCCTGATTCAGGATAAATACGATCTGGTTCGCCAACTGCATCGGGCGGCCATTCAATTTTACTCCCAGAGCACGTCTGTTCAAGATAGGGCTGAGGAAATATACCATCGTTTAGCGCTTGGGGAAGATGACTTCGCTGTCCTTGACTCGCGATGGATGGACGGTATCGAGCAATCGATAATTGCAAACTTGGAAGAGTTCAATGACACCATTAAAGTTTGGCTTGCATCGCGGCTAAACCTAGAAATTTCGCGGGGAGCTTTTCTTAAAGCGGATATATTGGACTGGGAAAGAAATATTATCCGGAAAGCTAAAAAGGCATTAAGTCAGGGGGAGGTAAAGTTAGCTTTTACACTTTTTAACGAAAGAACACAACGCTCGACTGCAAGCCCACTTTTTGCGCTTGAAGCCAAGGCATATATGCTTGCAGAGAATCTTCCGAAGGCAAAAGCCGTGATCGATCGCGGCATTGACGACGTCCTCACAAGCGGTAATCGTGGCAGGCTTGCTGAACTGCTATGGCTTAGATCCCAGGTTCTGATTCTTGAGCGAAAGCCTGAAGCCGCAGATGAAGCACTCTCGCAAGCCCAATTGGCTGTGACTAACGCGAACAACCCGACTGCCTTGATCCACATTTTAATTCACCGCTTGATGCTGCGACAATCGTTTGAAAAAAATAAATACCAGGAGAGTTCAAATGCATTACGGGTGAAATTAAATACCGCATGCCAGCGCCTTGATTCGTCTACGTTGTACCAACAGCCTTTTATTATCGAGCTTGCTATTTCCTTCCTCGATAGAGAGTTTCCGGAAACAGTGAAATACCTAAGACCGTATGTGTCCCAGTCATACTCGATGAACCCCGGAATGTTGACGAGTGAAAACCTCAGGGGTCTAGAAGAATATCGCTATGACTGGGAAGATGAAGACAAAGGATATTACCAAACGCTCGTGTGATGGCACTGCTGACCCAACAAGAAGTTATTGAAATTGCTAAAGGATTGGTCCACAGTGGGGTCGATACTCTTGCAAACCGTCCTGCGTTTTTCCAATCCATCGATATCAGATTTTTTGCAAACCTGGCGAGGAATGCGGCGCCTATGGGGCAGATGCTGAGTGACCTGGGCACGATGAATATCGTCGAACGCCTTGCGGATGGACAGATACCAATGCTTGCGTTCCTAAACAATGCAGTTCTTTTCTTGAGTGGAATGCCCCAGGAAGCTGTCGTCAATACGTACATCGATAAGATCAACAGGAAAGGAAACGGCATCCCTGCACTTGATGTGGCGGCATTGGGCGAGATCAAGGAAAAAATTATTCACAGGAATGATATGGTGTTGGGTACGTTTCTTTCTGAGGGTTTAGCCGCAGCCACCAGTGTGATGAAGCTCCTCGTACCAAGCTACAAGAACGGTGTACGACGGAAGACCGGAGGCAACGTTGACCTTTTATTCAACGGTACTGGGTGGATGTTTGGCAATTCTCTTATCATGACAAACCATCATGTTGTCAATGCGCGAATGGACGGTGAGGCACTTGCTTCAAGTGACGACCTTCACGTGCAGGCTGCGGGCACGACAGCGGAGTTTGATTTTGATAGCAAGGGTCAGGCAGGACAAATAGTCAAATGTGTTAACCTAGAAGCGTGGGATGCAACGCTTGACTATGCGTTGGTGCGCGCCGAACCTACCGCCCGCATCCCATTGCGCCTTGCAGTCTCAAAAGTCGTCATTGGTCAGGATCCGTTTCCCGTGAATATTATCCAACATCCGAATGGATCAGAGAAAAAGTTCGCCATCCGAAATAACCTAGTCAATACCTCAAACGCGTCGGAATTACAGTACTTCACTGATACAGAATCTGGTTCTTCGGGTTCGCCTGTGTTTGATGATAAATGGCGTGTGGTCGCTTTACACCGCGGATCAGTTTTCGTTAATAATGTGCAGTTTCAGGGGAAGAATACAGCTTTCGTAAATATCGGGACGCATATCAATTCAATACTTTCACACATGAAAACAAATTTTAAGGCTGTATATGACGAGTTGAATCTCGCTGAAACTTGAAAACAAAATGTGATAAGTTGTTTTCTAAAGACATTTAGGATGATTAGTTGAAAAGAAATCGTTAAGACTCTTTTATTTTAAAAACAACCCATGGCTCTTTCAATTATTATTTGGACTATGATCCTGACTGGATTGGTCGGGGGGATTGTCAATTATTTAATGCCTTCGAATAAGGTTGAGGGCGCTCCCGGAACGAAGAAACAGGGTTGGGGTGAGTCAATCGGTTTAGGTATCGGAGCTACACTGCTTGTTCCATTGTTCCTGGAGATCGCACAGAGTAAGCTATTGGATAGAATCCACCCGGGCTATGAGCTTGTATATACGGGTGCGACCGTTGTTGAAAATTTTAATGGTTCATCCGAGTCAGGAGTAGAGACCGATTCTGCCGCAGTATCGACGGACCCGATTGATTCGGCTGCGACAGGGGATGTAGGCTCGCCACCGGAACGTCCAACGCTAGTCAGGGGTGACGAGAATGACCTGGATCAGCCTGCACCACTTAAGAACTATCTCCTATACGCCGCGTATTGTTTTCTCGCTGCAACCGCTGGATATCGATTCATTGCCAATATTTCGAACAGTGTGTTAAAAGAGAAAGAGCTCGAAGAGGCAAAAAGTGATCTGGCTGCAAAAGAAGAGGAGAAGAAACAGCTTGAACTTATTAACACTGCTGTTGCACGAGAGCTCGAACTTAAAAAACAGCAAGGAGTTCTGCAGATGCAACAAGAAGAGCGGCGTGCACAAACACGGGTAATCAGCGAGTCCGGATCAAATAGTACGATACCTGTTCTGCCTCCGATAACAAACATGGACGATCCTCAAAAGGGCAGGTTTGGCGGGCTGTCCAGCCGAAACAACAGAGCATTGAAAGCAAAGGTAGCCCCTTCCAATTTACCAGATTTTTACGCCGTAACGATATGGGTCGAAAGTGAGGATCCGATCAATTCTCCTTTGACAGACGAAGTATTTTTCTATTTACACGATTCTTTCAGCCCCTCGTTGTATTCGGTGACGCCAAACAAATTCCGCAATGGAAAGGCGATGGATGATGAAATACTGTCGTACGGGGCGTTCACCGTCGGGGCAATCACTGACAATGGCGCAACTATGCTTGAACTGGATCTTGCATTGCAGCCTGAGTTTCCGAAGCAGTTTCGAGAGAGTTAAAATTGGCAAGGGAATAAAGAGTTGGAAATCGTTGAAGTCCAGCGGTATCACTGATAAAGAGGGAGGAACATGGGAAATTTCTTCCCTTTTTTGTTGGTGTTCAGCTGATTAACTTGGCACCCGTTAACTCTCCGATTTTGCCACAACTCCTGCGTGTGGCAAATTTTGTGGCAAAAGTCATTCTCGCGAACCTATTCAGTTGCAATGACTTGGTAAGATCCTGGCCGGTGATGCTGTGGAATAAGCTTCAGAAGGATATTTCCACAATTTTGATCAGTCTTTGAGGCGTGTTTAAAGAACGATTTCCACAACCGAAATCTAACCCGCATGAAATCATTTTCAAAATTACATTACAGCTACGAAAAGGCTACAGGGAGGTGTTTATCTATTACTCTAAACGGTGTGACCTTCGGAGAATCAACAACCGTGAAAATACCCGATCAAGATGTTTTTGATTTAGAGGGAGCTTTAACCGAAGATTCAAATTTAGCAATTATCCGTAAGTTGCATCGACAAGTGGAAGATGTCATTTGCATTACATACGTCAGTGCAATGAGAAGCCTCCAGTCCAATGGCTCAGAATTGAGTTTGACAAAATAAAAATCAAAAATCTTTTATTTCCCTAGTTGCAAGAAAACGTCCTCCCGAGTTGCAAGAAAACGTCCGGACAGTTGAAGGAGATGAGGCCGAGACTTCTGTCAACGATGAAAACAAACGTAAACCCCAAATGCAGATCATGACATGTTCGTTCACTGGGAAGACTTCATCCTGCTGAAAAAGCAAACCATCCAGAATGAAGGCACCATCAAAAGACTCATCAAGGAGACGACACGGATAGTCGCATAGGGTCATGACTGTGGTTTGCTTGGGTGGCTCCACCTATTTGCAAAGCCCGCTACGACTGCCGATGTTTATTTGCATCCGCATTCGGCCAATGATTCGATCCATGTATACACCCTCTTATTTTTTAGTTTTGGCGGACCTATTTGAAGCAGAGAGGTCTCAAATGAACTAGAGTTTGGGATTGCTTGGAACGGCGAGTCTGACCCCTAGGGTACTAAGGCCTTACTCTAAATGCGATTACAAAAAATAATCGTTTAACTGAATCCAAGATTTATTCCCGCTTCGATTGCTTTAGAATTAAAAAACCTTATTTTTGAATAAGCCCATCGACGATCTTCTAACAGAGGACGGATGGGCTTTTTTATGTTCAAACTTTTCTTCAGTTGAGAGACGGTCAACTAAAAAAACTAGGTAACCGACAAACGGGCTATGTTTCTGGCTTTTAGGTAAAGTGGGCAATCAGTTTGGGGCTATATAAATTCTACTGAAAATTGAAAATGTACACCCCTAGATCGTCATACTCTTGCGCTAACAGCAAGTAACAACAATTAACTAATGGCAAAGAAAACATTCATCATGATACTCGGGCTGACTTCCTTCGGACAAAGTTTCAACAGTGCCTCTGGCCAATCTGCCAATATTGTTCCGCCTACACCGAATGCCATGAAGATGACCGAAGATTACGGTCAGCGGCCCAGCATGTACACAGGCACTGCCAATATTTCCATTCCTCTTTATTCTATTCCCTTTGATGGTTGGCATCCCTTTGATGGTTGGCAACTACCATTAGCGCTTTCCTATAATGCAACTGGTGTGCGAACCAATGAAGAGGCCAGCGAAGTAGGCCTTGGCTGGGCACTTTCTGCTACGGGAGTAATTTCACGAACAGTCGCGGCAGGGGATGATTTGCTTTTAGGTGAGATTAACGAGCGTAGAGGATACGTCTATGATGAACCAGTAACTTTTACAATGGGCTATGATTGGTGAACTCTCGCATCGCCGCCCATTAGCAGTTACTAAATTTGTAATTGTCGAAAACATTGGAAAAATGTGCGTTAAATAATTAAATTCAATGACAAAGACATTTCACAAACCAAATGCTGAATCAAATCGTCACCGTCAAAATACTGTAGTCTTACCTATGAAGTCGACACCAAAAAGTCGTTTTTAATAGGACGCTAATGGTCTTAGATATTTAATAATTACTTTCTGCCCGAAAGATGAAACGCATCTCGCACCGACTATTAATAGCGCTCACGGTTGCATACGTTCTTCAATCTTGTTCTGCAATCAGGCGACTGGAAGTGGTCGGGGCTACTTGGAACTGTATTGGCTCAGGACAGACTTATTGCTATCAAAAAGTTGTAAAGACCAATATTTGGAAAGGTAAAAACGATGACAAGATTAGAGCCGATTGTCCGAATGGAATATCACGTGTGAAAATTACCACGAAGCCGGTTGACGTTTTTTTGGGAGCTCTTTCGCTAGGATTAGTTGTGCGACAACGAGTTGAATGGGATTGCTCACAAAGCAGTGGCATTGATGACATGCGTTAGTTCGCTTATTGACACTTTGCAATCAACAATATGCCACTACCCCCAGGACTTTCCTATTTTGAACCACCATCCCCCTGGACCAATATCCATGAAAACTTTGTTCATCAATTCAAACCGGAAGCTTCTTTCCTAGTGCGGCATACGGGTACCCAAGGACGGGAAGCTTATCTGCGCGCAACGAACAATTTAGGTTGGATTATAGATCACGCAATTGAAGCGAAGATACAAATGCGGGCAATTGGATCAGGCTGGTCCTTTTCGAAGGTGGCAGTGTGCAACGGCGGTATGGTGCAAACGAAAAGCCTTGACCTGATCTTCAATCCGAAGCGAAGCTATCTTGCAGACGAGTATATCAACGCAGGAAAGACCGAAGCTAGCTTGAAGTTCGTAGAATGCGGTGCTCAAGTAGCAAGGTTAAATAAAGTGCTCGAGATAGATAGTGTCGCTCCTCGATGCCTTCGCGCTTCCGGAGGAAGTAATGGACAGAGCATTGCAGGTGCTACATCAACCGGCACTCATGGCGCAGCTCTATTCACAGGATCAGTTCACGACTCAATAGTCGGTTTACACATCGTTACAGGTCTTGGTAGGCACGTATGGATTGAGCGTGCATCTTACCCGGTCGCTGGTGATGGTTTGCTATCGTGGCTTGAGGCCGACCTAATTTCAAATGATTCTATATTCAACGCAGCCGTGGTCAGCTTTGGAGCATTTGGGTTTATTCACGGCGTTATGATTGAAACAGACCCTCTTTACCTACTTAAAGAATACCGCATCAAAAACGTGCTCTACACCGACGCACTAATGGAGGCTTTCGCAGCACTAGACATAACCGCCTTATGCTCCCATCTGCCAGATATGCCTGAAAGTGGACCTAATCATGACCTTTACCATATGGAGATCGACTTTAATCCATATACAGTTCGCAAAGGCGGTCAGGAAGGAATGTATGTATTTCTATTCTATAAAGTACCGGTTCCCGCAGGATATCAAGTACGGCATAGTGGCCCTCATGCGCCGGCGCCGAGCCCGGAATTCATGTGGATGATGAAAGGTTTAAGCAACAGGCTTGGAGGCACCTTCGGTTATGACATCATTCGAACAATGACTACTCGGCAATTCGAACAGAATATTCGACAGGCCACAGAACAACCAACAACCATCGGCACAATTTTCCGAGATACGCGCTTTACAGGAAACATTGCGAGTTTTGCATTCGCGGTTCCGACAGAGCAGATTGGCAATACAATTGAACATATATTAGCGGTAATTGCAAATAAAGCTTTTGCCGGTGCTGTTGCAGTGCGATTCGTGAAGGGCACATTGGCGACGCTAGGATTTACGAGGTTTGCAAACACCAGCGTGATAGAGCTGGATGGCCTGGATATTCCAAACAACCGGGCTGTTTTCTTAGCGGTGATCGAACGACTTGAAAACCATAATATACCTTGTACAATCCATTGGGGCAAACTTAACGATCCTCTTACTGCTGAAAGGGTAAAACGCATGTACGGCGAGACCAAACTGAATGACTGGAAGCGTGCGCGTGAAGGCGTCCTCCCAACAATGGTACAGCGAGCGGTGTTCAATAATGATTTTATGACACAATGCGGATTGGATAGTCCGTCGCCGATTTTGCCCGTTTAGTAATTGACCTTCTTATTTCACGTTTTATCACTGGGTGTCATCTCGTTGCTTCTTTCCACTGTAATTATTCCTTATTGGCATTCGACCCCGGATTCGCTAAACAGTCAATGAGAGTAAAGTTTCGGCCTAACTATGTGCATTCATGAGCAAACATTATCCGCATTTGACGATAATTACACCCTGGTCATCCAAAAAGATGGGAAAAGCAAAACGCAGGATTTCTCCCGGGGTTAAGGACCCCTTATGCGGGGGAGTGGTTCGATTCCTGTTGTTTTTGTGGCAAAACGCGTGGCAATTTTGTGGCAAAAAAATTAAAAGATGTCTAAAAAGTGGCAAAATGGTGGCAAAATTCTTCGGAATGCACCGGAAAAAGTGTCAACCCAACAATTTGCAAATGAATCCCATAAGGAAGTAACCGGAAACGGCTTGGAAGAAACTTTTTACCCTGCCGGGATCACAGGTTGAAACCAAAAAACTCTTTTTTGTTGTTAGTGTTAGCAACGGAACAGGTCTAATGGTATTGGTTGACAAGGATGGAATTATTTTATCAATTGACCCTCAACCTGAGGAACTTGAAAAAATATTAGAACAAAAATTAAATTGAGAATTGGGCAGAAAAAATAAACAGCCGGCAACAAAATGTTTATTATGCAATGCGGGGGTTCAGTGTAGGTATTAAAAGTATTTTTGTAATTTAGTTCGGTAGCGTGGGACAGTTTGGAGATGGTCGGGCTTAACATTTCGCTTCGCTACATTTTCAAGCCTCCTATTCCCCGCACCGCATAAACTCAAAGGTTAGGAACTATGATGCAACGATATATATTCATTTGGATATTCTTACTGGTTTTCATTATAGGATGTCAAAATAAGATAGATAGTGTAAATACATTTTCAATTTATTACGACACCCTAATTATTACGACAGAAAAACAAAAGGGAAATGGCTTATTCCTACCAGGAGCAGGCGATCTCCAATTTAGAGATACAAATGAAATGTTTCCGTACCCAATTGTTCTTCCAAATGG
This sequence comes from Cyclobacteriaceae bacterium, assembly GCA_040902445.1. GTDB lineage: Bacteria > Bacteroidota > Bacteroidia > Cytophagales > Cyclobacteriaceae > Chryseosolibacter. The sequence goes on from JBBDXJ010000191.1 coordinate 23,294, forward strand.
TTTAGCAGATATTAAACGTGCTCAAATAAATACTGATTTTAAAGCCAATGATTCAAAATATGTTGATATCATAATTGGCGTTAGAAATAATAATGAGAAAGTCTTTATCGTTGATCAAAATAATAATAAAGATCTTTCTGATGACTCTATAAGAGTCTGGAAAGAAATTGAATGGTATTCTGATCAAGATCTTATAAGCGTAATGTATCAGATCAGTAATGGTAGAAATATGATAAATGATTCCTCATGGATAAGGATGGGCACTTCAAATGGTAGCCTGATGTATGGGCGTAGCGAACACCTTATAGCTAAATTTGTTATTAATAGTAAATCTTACAAAGTAGGTATTATTGATCAAGTTGCAACGATGACCTTCACTTACGGTTTTGACCCTGAAATTGCTCTTATTTCCAGCAACTCTACAGAAAAAGACACGTTGAGCGCAAGAGATTTGATTAGATCAGGAGAATTTTTAAGTCTAGATGGTATCTATTATCGTTTTGATAGCATTACAAATGATGGTGGAAAGATTGTATTAATTAAAGAAGAAAAGTTTGAGAATCAGGTAGGAACTCAAGTAGGAATGATAGCACCTGAATTTGAATGCGTATCTACTGAGGGCGATACCATTAACAGCGCAAAACTTATAAATAAAATGATAATAATCGCTAATTCTTGTGGTTGTGGTGGTGATCGGAAATCAACGGACGCTTACTATAAAATAACCGAAAAATACATTGAAGAAGCTCATGTTTTACATCTGGATTCTAATATCAAAAAGGAATCGAGCGGTCTACATATTGATATGGAAAACAAGTATAATAAGGCTATTTACAATCAATACAGAGGTGCGTATTGTTCTAGAATGTGCTATGTGATAAGTAAGAATAATAGAATAATTGATAAGTTCGAAATTACAGATTGGGAGTCTGCTTTACCTAAAATTCTTTAACCCAAGAACAGCAAACCTTTCCAGTCTTCGTTGTCCATGAACAAATATGTCCCGTCCTCTTCGTCAAACTGTGTCCAATGTCCAGGATAGTCTAACTCAAACCATCCTCTTGAAGATTCAAACTGCTTGCGTTCCTGCGTTCACGTTGTTGCAGCGTTGTATCCAACTATTGTCATGTCAATTTGATATTGGCGTATAAATTAACTAACTTCATAGCCCAA
>JBBDXJ010000192.1:0-24329 GCA_040902445.1 Cyclobacteriaceae bacterium
ACCGGGCCCCAACCCTCTTCATCGAGCCCATGCGTATTATAGATGAGCCATCCTGCAGTTTTGGAAAGCAGGTCGTTGATCTGTGCATCGAGATGTTTGTCGATATTGGCAGGACCGAAAGATGTGCAGGTAAGTTTGACCTGACCAGTGTGCGGAGGCGGATTAATTGCAGGACCGCCGGTACGAAATGCTTTAACCTGAGTGGGAAGCCAATTTTCAAGCTCAGGAGTGGACGCGTTGAACGGAAAATTATAGACCGATTCCCTGGGGCTAAATCCCTTTAATTCTTTGGAGAAAAAATCTATGCATCGCAGTATCTGGTCTTTCCCTTCTTCAAATGAAAGCTGGGTCAGATTGGCGTGCTTGTAACAATGCATCATGATCTCATGACCGCGTTGCTTCAGCTCATTCCATAATCCAAAATCTCCCACGGGCCAGTTGTGATATTCACTGGGAAGCTTAAATTCACGAAGGTGAGCGGTGGCTATAACATTGATGCACGCTGAAAGATTGTGCTTTTCAAAGATCTCCGCCGTTCGAATGCTGGATTTTTTAAAGCCGTCATCAAAACTCAGGGTCACGAAATGTTTCTTCTTATCCTTGCCTGCAATAGCATAGGTGGGATGCGCGTGTAATCCCATGGCCGAAACTGCTCCCAGTGCCAGCGCCTTTAATGCCTCACGTCTCGAATGTTTTTTCATAGCGTTATTCTTTATTTGATCCCGATTCTGCTACGCTTAACCCCCAGATCGCTAAAGCTTTCAGAGGAAGGCTAAAATACAAATCCAATCCTCATGTCCATTTGTTCCGCAGTATAAAGGTGAGCTTTAAGCGAAAAACCCGCTTGCAAATTTTCCAGTATGCGAAAATGTATGGCATAGCGCTGAAATACTGCAGTGGGATTTAGATATTTTTCGTAAAGATAAATTCCAAGGGATTGCGAAAAGTCAAAACGACCGAACAAAAAGTGGTGCTGTACCAAACCCGAGACTACCCGATGATCATATATCCCGGAATTTAGTCTGGCAAGTTCTTTCAGTGCGCCATCATGTGAAAATTCCAGACCTAACCCTATTGCATGCATACGTGCAATCGGTTTATAAAAACCTCCCTGAAACCCGATCACCATTTTACGTTCTTCAGGCTTGCCGTTGGATTCATCAATCGATCGGGTGTTGTAAGACAAGCCTAAGTAATAACGCATAGATTTGTCCTGAATCCCCTTCCTTACTCTTGGTTGGAGCTGTTGATACCCAGGTGCAAGTTCCAATCCAACGCTTAAAGCGGGGAAGTTCATCCCCTTATTTGGCTGGCGCCTACCGCCATTGGAAATATGGCTGTAGGATGTGCTCAAGCGCAATAGCCATTGATGATTAATCGGATACCTGCCACTTGCCTGGGCAAGCAGTAATCCGTTCCATGGACTGCTGAAAAATAAATTTCGGGGATTGTTATCCGCATGATAAACACGGGTAAGATAGGAAACGCCCAGTCCGGCGCGCAGACTAAACCTTAATCTGCCATAGGTCAGCAGAGGTTCCGCAAATACCGCCAGACTGAAACCTTTACCGAGCTCCTTCGAGTTATTAAAATTGACATAGCTGAATGAAATCCCGTTTTGACTGAAGCAGTTACAAGTATTCCATGAAGCCTGTGTATTTCGCAGCCTGGAAATATCAGCTTGCCACCCGGAAACATAAGAATCCGTTAAATCAGCGATCGCTTTTGAATGTGGAAGAATTTTTCCAAAATGGATCTGCGATCCTATTAAAACAACAGTACTGTCGGCCAAAGAAATTCGCTGACACCAAACGCTGACATTTGAACTTAAAACAAAAAAACAAGTCCAGCAAATTCGTACCATTTTTCACCCTTTCCTTCTAAACCTAAATACCCAATATTAACGTATCTTCGGACTAGAAGAAGAATCTTCTAAGCCACTATTTGAAGAACAAAAAAAAAGAAAACTCAGTGGCCAACGGAGAAGCCGCGATTCAATATACTTGTTATATAAACTTGACCCCATTGGATTGCATCTTTTTATATTTAACGCCGTCAAAAATATAATAAAATGCGCCTTTCCGGGAGGATTGTTTTTCTTTCTCGTCGAGCTTATTCAACACTCCCAAAGACAGGATCTTCTTGGTAAAGTTTCTTTTATCCAGGGGCGCATCATAGATTGCCTCATACAGGTTTTGAAGTTGCGGAAGTGTAAATTTCGTGGGAAGCAGCTCGAATCCTACGGGATGCGCAACAACTTTTTCCTGAAGCCGTTCTTTCGCTTTCATCACCATTTTCCGGTGGTCGAAGATCAGGGGTGGAATCTTATTTAAAAGAAACCATTTCGCCTCGTGTTCCAGCTGAAGTTGCTCGCTGTAATCTTCAATGTTGATCAACGCAAAATAAGCTATTGAGATAACGCGGCCGGCGCTATCGCGGGCCACATCGGTAAAGGTGGCAAGCTGCTCCATATAAATGTTCTTCATTCCCGTTAACTGATAAAGTACACGAATGGCAGCTTCTTCAGCGTTCTCATCCTTACCCACAAAGCCACCCATAAGTGACCACTTCCCCTTTTCTGGTTCAAAACCCCTCTTAATCAATAAAGCTCTCAACTGGCTTCCGTCGAAACCAAAAATTATACAGTCAACCGCCACAAGGATCTTATGGTGACTTTTGTACAGACTTATATTCATTTCCGTTAAATCAAAAGATGAACGAATATGAGAATAGCGTTAGAATTTCGCAACTGAAGGTTCACTGCTTTACTAGTCACCGATTGCTGATTACTGAATACTAATTACTGACATACTGATTACTGATTCCCGGTCAGCGATAAGCGGAATCGTTCATTCGCAGCATGTTTTTAAAACTATACAATTTCGTGTCTTTATCGATGAGCACAAATTCAATACCCGCCATCTCTGAAAAATCCTCCAGACATTCGGCGGTCAGATTCTGACTGAAACACGTATGATGCGCCCCGCCCGCCAGTATCCATGCCGCGCATCCGGTCTGCATATCCGGATCGGGCTTCCACAACACCCTGGCTACCGGTAATTTCGGCAGGTCGTGTTCGGGTTTTACTGCTTCCACTGTATTGACGAGAAGACGGAATCTGTTTCCCATATCAACGACAGAAGCATTTAAACCTGGTCCGGCGCCGGCATTAAATACCAGCCGCACCGGGTCAGCTTTACCACCAATGCCAAGGGGATGAATTTCGCAGGATGGTTTTCCATCGGCAATGGATTCACAAATTTCAAGCATGTGAGCGCCAAGCACCATCGGATTTGACGGATTGAAATGATAGGTGTAGTCTTCCATAAAGGAATTACCACCCTTTAATCCGCTGCCCATTACCTTCATAGCCCTGACAAGCGCGGCGGTCTTCCAATCACCTTCCCCTCCAAAGCCATAACCATCTGCCATCAATCTTTGCACTGCCATGCCTGGAAGTTGAATCATTCCATGCAGGTCTTCGAAAGTATCCGTAAACCCTTTGAAATCGCCGTCAACAAGAAAAGCACGGAGGCCGAGTTCTATCCTCGCCGATTCGCGCAAAGACGCGTGCCTCTCACCACCTTTCCGAAGCGCAGGTACTATCTTGTATCTGCCATCGTATTCGGAAACCAGTTTGTTGACCTCTGCATCGGGGACTTCACTGATTACTTTTACAAGATCCCCAACACCATATCCATTCACCGAATAACCCAATTTGATCTCTGCTTCGACTTTATCACCTTCTGTTACCGCTACCTGCCGCATGTTGTCGCCAAACCTGCAAAACTTTGCGCGCTGCCAATCATTCCAACCCGCGGCGGCTCTCATCCATACATTCAGGTGCGACTGCACATCTTTGTCCTGCCAGTGTCCAACCACCACCTTTCGGTTCAACCGCATGCGCGACATGATAAACCCAAATTCGCGATCGCCGTGAGCGCTCTGGTTGAGGTTCATAAAATCCATGTCGATATCTTTCCAGGGAATATCCCTGTTAAACTGTGTGTGCAGGTGAAGCAGAGGTTTGTGAAGGACCTTCAATCCACCGATCCACATTTTGGCAGGCGAGAAAGTATGCATCCAGGCCACCAGCCCGATGCAGTTCTTAGCATTGTTTGCTTCCTGACAGAGATGGTAAATCTCTTCAGGTGTTTTTAATACCGGCTTAAATACCAGACGCACCGGTATGCATGACGATGCGCCGAGTTCCTTAACAATCTGCTGTGAATGCTCTTCAACCGCCCACAGTGTTTCTTCCCCATATAAAAACTGACTTCCAGTCACAAACCAGACTTCTGATCTTTTTAGATCGGTCATTGCATCGTTGTTCATCAATCAGCGTTTACGCTATTATTGCTTTCCATTTTTCTATCGGATCTGCACTCGTCCGTGGTCAGTGGTGAGTGGTGAGTAAGTGCCTGCCACTCATTGGTTCCTTTCATTGCGCTTCTTGTGAGCGCAAACGACGCTCACTCTATTCACTATTCACTATTCACTATTCACTATTCACTATTCACTATTCACTATTCACCATTCACCTCCCTGTCCATAATAAGAATCGGGACCATGTTTTCTTTCAAAATGTTTCTTGATCAGCGAATCTTTTAAACGCGGTGAGTCCTCTCTGATTTGTTTTGTGAGATATGCCATCTCGGCTATGGATTCGAGCACAGCACTGTTGTACACCGCTTTCTCACAGGTATCTCCCCAGGTAAAAGGTGCGTGATTTCCCACGAGGATCATTTCGATTTCTTCGTAACTCAGCTTCCTTTCGTTGAGACAATTAATAATCTGAATCCCGGTTTCAAATTCATAGTCACCCTGAATGATTTTATCATCCATGGGAGGAGCGCAGGGAATGTCAACCGTTGTGTGATCGGCATGTGTTGTCCCAAAGATCGGAATATCCAGCAGGCTTTGCGCCCACGCGGTGGCATACGTGGAATGTGTATGAGCTATGCCTCCTATTTTAGGCCAGTGTTTGTATAATACCGCGTGTGTTTTTGTGTCTGAAGACGGACGTAATTTTCCTTCCACCGTTTTGCCATCAAAATCCACAATCACCATTTTATCCGGAGATAGATCCTCGTAAGGTACACCGCTCGGCTTGATCGCAAATACGCCCTTGTCATGATCGGCAGCGCTGGCGTTACCGAAGGTGAATAAAACAAGGCCAAGCTTCGGCAATTGCAGATTAGCCTGGAAAGCAGACTCCCGGATACGAAGATATCTGTTATTGTAAGCGGGCTTTATAAATTCCAGTGCATTCATCGTGGTTCTTGTCGATCAGAGTATCGCCATGACTTCGATCGATTTTTGGCTGCGATTTCTTTCAATCATCGAACCTGTTGTTTTGTACTGGCGATATCGTTTTTCATACATCGGAACAACAGAGGTATCCGGCTTAAACTCCAGATCAAAACCCTGGCCCATTCCGTTCATCGCTGCTTCAGCGTTCGGATAAATCCCTGCAACAGTGGCGGCAAACATCGCAGCACCCAGCGCGCATGTCTGTTCTGATCTATGGATTCGAATGGATTTGTTCATTACACTTGACATGACCTGCATGATGTAGGGTGATTTTCTGGCTACACCACCAAGGCCGATCAGTCCTTTCACAACAATGCCTTCACTATTAAATCGGTCTGCGATAGCTTTCGCGCCAAAACAAGTGGCTTCAACCCAGGCCTTGAATAAGCGGGGAGCGTCACTCCCCAAACTTAATCCCGTAACAGCTCCCTTCAAAAGCTGATCGGCATCCGGGGTTCTTCGACCGTTCAACCAGTCAACGGCCAGCTCATCACTTTCCTCCACGGGCAGTCTTGATGCCTCCTCGCTTAAAAACGGAATTATTTTTTCACTTATTTCCACCCTGAGGTTAGCAGCAATTTCTGGCGATATGAGCGAGGTTTTTTCCATCAAACTTAGGGGCCATGACAGCAGATTTTTATACCATGCGTAGGTGTCGCCAAAAGCGGATTGACCCGCTTCAAGCCCGATCATTCCGGGGAGGATTGATCCATCAACCTGTCCGCATATTCCTTTCACTAACCTGTTCCCCATTTCGTCCCTGGGTATGACCATCATATCGCATGTCGACGTACCCATTACTTTGCTGAGATAATAGGGCTCGATCTGTCCCCCAACGGCCCCCATATGGCAATCAAAAGCACCGATGCCCACGAGAACTTCCGTGGTCAGTCCTAACCTTTCAGCCCATTCTTTACTTAAAGTGCCCGCAGCCTGGTCGGATGTATACGTTTCATTTGAAAGCCTGTTTGTGAATCCTTTCAGCAACGGGTCAAGAGAACTAAAAAATCCGCCCGGAGGAAGGCCGCCAAATTCCTTAGCCCAAAGAGCCTTGTGTCCTGCCGAACAAACACCGCGTTTAATCTTGCCCGCTTCCGCACCTCCCGTGAGTAAAAAAGGAATCCAGTCGCAATGTTCTACCCAGGAATAGCACGCAGCCCTGACGGCTTCATCCTCCCGCAATACATGCAATAATTTTGCCCAGAACCATTCAGAGGAATAAATGCCTCCGACATATTGGAGGTAATTGATCTTAAATTGTCCGGCATGTTCGTTGATACCCGCGGCCTCTTTGGTCGACGTATGGTCTTTCCACAGAACAAACATGGCATTGGGATTTTTTTCAAATCCCGGCGTCATCGCTAACGGGGTTCCGGCTTTATCAACTGCAACAGGTGTTGATCCGGTAGTATCTACGCTGATGCCCCTGATGTTTTTTCGCACTCCCTCCCCAGCTTCCTTTAAACAATTCCTAACCGTATGCTCCAAACCTTCAATGTAATCCAGCGGATGCTGGCGGAACTGATTTTTTGCCGCGTTGCAAAAAAGCCCGTCCCTCCATCGCGGATAAAGAAATACCGATGAGACAACCTCCTCGCCGTTGCGGGCATTTACGATCATAGACCTGACTGAATCGGTGCCATAGTCAACTCCAAAAACAAATGAATCGCGCACCATGGTGAATCGTTTGAAACCAAAAATACGCTAATTTTTTAAATTAAGTGTAAAGTAAACATTTATTTGACTGACCCCTGGTGGTCTTAAGTGACTAGTTCGTTAGCACGATTTGTGCCAGCAGACTGATTCTTTCCCTGGCCGTTACGATCGGATCTGGTGGTTGAATCGAAGCGTTTTGCCTTCTGCTTCACACTTCTCGAACGTTGGAATTGATTTTGCTTCCGTGTGCCAAACAAGGCGCGCCTCGAAATAACTTTTCTGTGGCACACTTTCTTAAAATGCTCTTTCCGAGAGTCGATTTACCAGGCAGGCGGACACTCTTAAATGTATTCAGCCCTGAAGGGGCGCATTACATTAGCCTTAATCCTATTTCGGGCACTAGGAAAATTAACGGCCACGCAAAAAATCAAACTAACAATCCATGCAAAATGTAATTTTGGAGTATTGGTATCCAGTCACATTTTTTGAAAAAATATTTAAGGATAAATCTTGCGTTCAAGCAATAAAGCGAGACTGAAAAGTTGAATAGACCATGAGAATTATTAATTTCCACAATGTTTCGATATCTACTGCTTGCCTCGGCATTTTTAGTATTAGGAATTGTTATTGTCTTGTTTAACAGTAAAAAAGACTATTCGCTGGATGAAGCCACCCTCTCAGAAGGAAAAAAACTCTTTACCACACACTGCATCTCCTGCCACGGCATTGAAGAAGATGGCATTGGTCCACGACTGGGAGGCATTACATCTTTGCTGTCTGAAAAAGGTTTAATGGATTTTATAAGGAATCCCGAAAAAGTGATTGCATCAGGAAATGAAAGGGCGCGGGCGCTTCACGCGAAATACAAACAAACCATGCCATCCTATGAATGGCTGGATGATGAGGCTATCCATTCCATTCTCTCATACATTGATCAACAAACGCTCAGGTACAAAATTCAGACCCTGACGGTAAATAATATTGACCACGCTGAGGGAGGACTAACGGGGCGCCTCGTCGCGCCTGTTAAGAAATCCAATTTAAAGATCGAACTTGAAGATTACATACAGATCCCACGACTAAAATACAGTACTCCTGATCTGGGTATCGTTACACTGAGATCACATCCATCCGGCGACGGAAGATTGTATGTCAGCGATCAGGGAGGCATCATTTATGAGATCAAAAATAACAGAGTCGAAATTTTTCTTGACCTGCGGTCGCATGTAAAGGATTTCAGCATCGGGCCCGGTCTGGCTACAGGCCTGGGAAGTTTCGATTTCCATCCGGATTACCTGAACAATGGCCTGCTCTATATCACGCACGCGGAAAAATATACCGGTCAGCGTGCGGACTACCGCATCTCGGATTCGCTTATGGCAGAAGTGCAATGGGTGCTGTCGGAATGGAAATGTGATGATATTAACGCCGGGATATTCAAAGGTACGCGAAGAGAACTGCTGAGGTTACACGCTCCTACTTTTGGGCACGGCGCCCAGGATATCGGATTTATTCCGGATCTCGGAAAAGAAAATCCGGAATATGGGTTGGTGTATTGGGGATTCGGTGATGGCGGTTCCAACAATATCCGGAGGCCGGAGTTAGGCCATCATCTTAAATCGTTTTTAGGAACAATATTGAGGATCGACCCCGCCGGCACAAATAGTCCAAACGGAAAGTACGGTATCCCGCCAGACAATCCCTTTGCAAGCGACACGGGTGCGTTCATCCTCAAAGAAATATTTGCTTACGGTTTCAGGAATCCCCATCGCATGAGCTGGGATGCGGGCAACAATAACAGAATGCTGGTAACGGATATCGGTGAATCAAACATCGAGGAGATCAATATCGTCGAGACAGGCGGCGACTATGGCTGGCCTGGCCGCGAAGGTAATTTTGGGATCTCAACGAAGAAAGATTTGAAAACTGTTTCCAGGCTTGCCCCAAGCGACCTCGATCTCTACAAAAGACCTTTCATTCAATATGACCACGTGGATGGTTTCGCAGTGAGCGGAGGTTATGTATACGAAGGCGAGCTTGAAAAACTCAAAGGAAAATATGTGTTTGGAGATATTGTCAATGGAAAATTGTTTTATACCAACATCGATAAAGCATTAACGGATTCTGCTGTTTATGAATTGATCATTGTTCGAAATGGAAGCGAAACAACCCTGCGCGAAATGAGCGGCGAAAAACGACTGCACCTGAGAATTGCCTATGATCGTTTTGGTAAACAACTCTATGTGATCACCAAAGTTGACGGCATGATCCGGCGCGTTGCGAAAGCAACTTTCTGAAAGTTTTAGAACTTTCAGAAAGTTGAACCGGCAAGGCTGCATTTTGATCTTCGCCCACTTTCTCCGTACTTGTATAAGAATAAATTAAACATAAACCTGCCCATGTTTTTCAGGAACCGCTGGTACTATCTGGCCGTCGTTCTGGCCCTGATGGCCGGTGCGACTTTGCTTTTTTTTGACAATTTACTTGTCGGAAACACCGCGTCCGAAAAAATCCCTGATGTTGTTGATTTCAACTTTCATATACGTCCAATCCTGTCGGACCGCTGTTTCAAATGCCATGGCCCGGATGCGAACCAGCGCAAAGCCGATCTCAGGTTAGATACCGAAGCAGGGCTTTTTCAGGTCTTGAGGGAAAATAAAAGAGCCCACGTTATCACACCAGGAAATTCAGCGGCCTCTGAACTATATCGGCGCCTGATGATCGAAGATACATCCCAGGTAATGCCTCCTCCGGTTTCAAATCTTTTAATAACAGATCGCGAAAAAAAACTGATCAGGAAATGGATCGATCAAGGCGCCATATATCAGAAACACTGGGCCTTTATCTCGCCGGAAAACAGGCAACCTCCTGAAGTGGGAAGTGACTGGGTTGTGAATGCTATCGATCGGTTTATTCTGACGGGAATGCAAAAATACAACCTGGAGCCTAACAGTGAAGCTGACAAAGAACGCCTGCTGAAACGCGTAAGTTTTGATCTCACAGGTTTACCACCACCGATAAAATCGCAGGAAAGTTTTCTTAACGACCCTTCGCCAGACGCATATGAAAAACTAGTGGAGGAATTATTAAGAAGCCCGCACTATGGTGAAAAAATGGCCATCTCGTGGCTGGATGCTGCGCGCTACGCTGACTCACATGGTTACCAGGATGACGGCTTGCGCACCATGTGGCCATGGCGTGACTGGGTCATTCACGCTTTCAATGAAAATTATCCTTTCGACAAATTCCTGACCTGGCAACTCGCGGGCGATCTCTTGCAAAACCCCACCAAAGAAATGCTTCTTGCAACAGGATTTAACCGCAATCATAAGATCTCGGAGGAAGTGGGAATTATTGAGGAAGAGTACAGGATTGAATACGCCACAGACCGCACGAATACTTTCGGAAAAACTTTTCTTGCTCTCACGATGGAATGTGCCAAATGCCATGACCATAAATACGACCCCATTTCTCAAAAAGAATATTATGGTACGTTTGCGTTCTTTAACCAGATCAACGAGAAAGGACTGATCGGGGAATTTGTCAATGGAGTTCAGCAGGAGTGCCTCGCAGCCACACCCAACATGGTCATCACCGATGATGATGTGAAAGCAATGCTCAACTTCATCAATAAAAAAGAAAAAGGCCACGTATCGGTGATGGTGATGCGGGACAGCACGGTAAAACGCGCCACTCACGTGCTGGTAAGAGGCGCTTATGATGTGAAGGGCGAGCAAGTAGACTTCCATGTTCCCCAGACAATTTATCCATATGATAGTACCCGCCTTCCGAAAAATCGCCTTGGGCTTGCCCGGTGGCTCACGGATAAAGGACACCCGCTGACCGCCCGCGTTTTTGTAAACAGGATCTGGCAGGAGTTTTTCGGAACGGGAATCGTAAAAACATCCGGAGATTTTGGTATGCAGGGAGAGCTACCTTCACATCCTGAACTTCTCGACTGGCTCGCCGTAGATTTTATCAGCAATGGATGGAATATAAAAAGACTTGTTAAACAGATTGTTATGTCATCCACGTACAGGCAATCTGCGGAGATTACCAACAGAAAACTTGCCGCGGACCCAGAGAACGTTTATTTATCCCACGCTCCAAGGTTGCGCTTATCCTCCGAGTTGATCCGTGACCATGTGCTCGCCAGCAGCGGACTACTTGTCCGGGAGATCGGAGGACCCAGTGTGAAACCATATCAGCCGGAAGGGATCTGGGAACTATCCACGTCAGGCCGGGGTGATCTTGCCAACTATATTCAGGATCATGGCGATAAGTTATATAGACGAGGAATGTACAATTTCATCAAACGCACTGCCCCTCCCCCGGGTATGCTGATGTTCGACGCCAGCAATCGCGATCAGTGTGAAGTCCGCCGCATCAGCACCAATACTCCATTGCAGGCATTGATCATGATGAATGACCCTATGGTCCTTGAAGCTTCACGCGTCCTGGCGCAACGTTTAATCATTGAAAATCTTTCCGACGAAGCCCGCATTTCGAAAGCTTTCAGGTTAATTATCTGCAGGGAAACCACAAAGAAAGAATTGGATCTGTTACAGACCTTTTACGCGGAAGAAAAAGAATACTTTGAGACAATTCCCACCACGGCAGCAAGGAAACTTAAAGTTGGTGAATTCAAACAGATTGACACCGGGGATATTCCGGCCACGGCCGCCCTGATGCAGGTAATAACAACCTTGTACAACACCGACGAAGCCATTACCCGATAAACGTGGCGCGCCTCACCTATTAATTAAAACCCGCCCCGAATGATCTGCAATTCCCTCCTATTGGACTGGAAGTTTATAATTTTGACGAACCTCTTCACCTTCGAAACCCGCAGAGTCCCTGAGACAGGAGACTCTGCGGGGACATGTTCAAATCCTTCCGGGGAGTTCTGAACTACAAACACGTCTCCGCAGTGTCTCTCGTTTCGAGGACGCTGCAGGTTCAGGGAGGAATATCTCAATGAACGGCAACTTTGCAACGGTACATGCTTCAAAGGTGAGGTGAATGGAGGTCGAATGCACGTGATCTGCTCGCTTGGCCCACTGTCGTGCAAACTCTACTTCGTGCATCGGCGCCTTTGCGTGATAAATAAAACCCTCGAATTTTAACTACACATTGTTAAGTGAATTCCGGGGCACAAGCACTCAGCAACGCACGAACCCACTCACTACTCACCACTGACCACTCACCATTCCAATGTATAACTCAGTTGATCCCCAAATCCATTGACAACCAACTTCCGGGGATAAACATCAACGACCCCACAAGCACTTTCGGATTTGGATTCAACAAGCCCTTTTAAAGTTAAATGGTGTATGCGTCCGGCTTTTACGTAGCCGCCCTCATGGTGATGGCCGGAAACAAACGCGATCACCGAAGGATACTTATTCAAAAGGCTGAGCACCTCCTGATTATTCCAGAGCTGAAGGCCATTTTCCGGCAATAGGGGCAGATGAGAAAACAGAATGCTTTTGTAACCGCGCTTCTCGCCTTGCTCCAGTAAATTTTTCAACCATCTTAACTGCATTTTTCCCATGCTCCCATTCCAGTCATACGCGTTGTTGGCGTTTCTATTTTTCAATTCCTGATAAATCTCTTTTGCTTTCAGATAACCGCGTGAATCTTTTGGGAAAGCCTGAAGGCTGACATCCATAGCATCCACGATAATGAACTGGAAATTCTCAACCATCAATGAATAATATCCCCGGTCATTATTCAAAAGTCGCCTTACTTTCATTTTCAGACTGTCGGCAACTGAAAATTCATGGTTTCCCACCACGTAGTGAACAGGGGCCCGCGATTTCTTAAAAAGACCCAGGGGCAATTCAAAAGATTCATAATGTCGATCGATGAGATCACCAGCGTGAATGATAAACCTAAGCTCATGCGCATTAAAGATCTCGATAGATTTTTCAAGACGCTTTATGGAACCGCGGTAATCGCGCTTGCCCGCCTGTTCAACATCCGCGTATTGCACGTCTGCAATAACGCCAAAGGAAAAAAGCGGATGACTATCACTGTTTTGGGCGTGCGCGTCGACCAGACAGGCGGAAATAAATAGAGGAAAAAGAAGAATGTAATTTTTTAAAATTGCCATTTGAAATACTCGTCCATCCAAAGGAAAAAACATATTCAATTTAAATGAGACTTCAACTCTGACCAGGGATCCATCCACTATTACCTTGCGACCGGCATTCAAGATAGAGGCAATTTTAGTTTTTAACAAATCATTAACGAACCCTTCAAACAAAATTTCGGACATTGTTTAAAATTAAAGAATATGAAAAAGCTACTATGTCTGCTTCTCCTTATTACAGAAATTTCATTCGCACAGTTGCATCTTCCGGAATTGAGTCCGGTGGGGCAGGTCATTCAACCCGTGGGATACACTACATTCCAGATCCGCTATGGAAGGCCTGCAGCCAGGAAAAGAAAAATAATGGGTGGCCTGGTTCCATACAAAACATTGTGGCGCACAGGGGCGGGGAAATGCTCGACACTTTCATTCGATCAGGAGGTAGTTATCAACAATAAAACCATCCCCGCTGGAATTTACGCTTTCCTCGCCATACCCGATGAAAGGGAGTGGACTGTAATGCTAAATACGGATACCAGCAAAATATACGGACATCCGAGTGAGTATGATATAAAAAATGAGGTCGTTCGCTTACAGGTGAATCCGGTAAAAACCAAGCGCTTCTATGAATCATTGACATTTGATCTGGATATTGCTCACAACGATGCGATATTCGTGCTTTCATGGGAAAATACCCGGATCGAGTTTCCGATATTCACCCTGTCTCACGAGAAGGCCGTCGCCGAAATAAGTAAGGGACTGGCAGCTGATCCTGAAAATCCGGAACGTCTCGCGCAAGCTTCGTATTACTATTTCATGAACAACGAAAGTCCCGACCAGATATTGACGTGGCTTGACAAAGCGCTTGCACTGGGTGGCGACCGTTGGGTATACGAACAAAAGGTTGATGTACTGGAAAGAATGAAAAGATATTCAGACGCCCGGAAAGCTGCAAGCACCGCCGTCGATTTCCTTCGCAAAACAAAACCGGTCGAATGGGAAGAAGGGGTCAGCAACTATGAAAAGAGGTTAAAGGGCTTACCGAAAGAATAACAGCAGGGTCTTTTCGTTTCTAAAAACCGGCAAAAAAACTAACTACGATTCCCCCTTTCGAAGCCATCATCCTTCAATAAAATTATTTACCTTTCCCTTAGGAATGTATTTTCACTCATTAAAACATATTGTTATGAAATCCCGCCGTGACTTCCTACAAAAAATTACTGCCTCTGCTTTTGCCGCTCCTTTCTTTCCGTCAAAGCTTTCGGAACCTGAGTCTTTCTTCGAGCAGCCTTACCAGGGTCCCGTCCTGCGCGTGGCCATCCTGGGACTTGGAAGTTATGGAACACGCGTAGCGGATGCCATGCAGTCTTGTAAGCGGGCTAAATTAACGGGAGTGATCAGTGGCACGCCGTCCAAAATCAAAGACTGGCAAGGAAAGTATAACATCCCGGAAAAAAATTGTTATAACTACGAAAACTTCGACCGCATTAAGGACAACAGGGATATTGATGCTGTTTATATTATTACTCCCAATGGTCTCCATAAAGAGCATGCGATCAGAGTAGCCGGGGCGGGCAAACATGTGATCTCTGAAAAACCCATGGCCATCAATGCGGCCGAAGGACAGGAAATGGTGGATGCCTGCAAAAAGGCGAACGTTAAACTACTGGTGGGCTACAGGATGCACCTTGAGGCTAACACCCTTGAAATTATTAAAATGAGAAATGACGGAGCGTTTGGCAAGGTCTTGTTTTTCCAGGGACTTAGCGGCTTCAGGATCGGCAACCCGAACCAATGGAGGCTGGATAAAAAACTCGCAGGCGGAGGTGCTATGATGGATATCGGGATC
Organism: Cyclobacteriaceae bacterium; assembly: GCA_040902445.1. Taxonomy (GTDB): domain Bacteria; phylum Bacteroidota; class Bacteroidia; order Cytophagales; family Cyclobacteriaceae; genus Chryseosolibacter. The sequence continues at coordinate 14,913 of JBBDXJ010000192.1, forward strand.
TATTCTATTAACGGAGCGCGCTACATGATCGGTGAAGAACCGACCTGGGTTACTGCTCAGGAAACCAAGACCAATCCGGAAAAATTTAAAGAAGGAGTTGATGAAACCATTCAATTTCAATTCGGCTTTCCCGGCGGTGCAGTTGCTTCCTGCCTGTCAACGTACAGCTTAAATAACCTGGATAGGTTTTTCCTGAATGGTGAAAAGGGATTTGCCGAATTACAACCGTCAACAGGATACGGTCCCATCAAAGGCCGCACGCATCTTGGTGAACTGAACAATCCCCACATTACACATCAAACCGTGCAGATGGATGAAATGGCAGGTATGATCCTCGAAAACAAGAAACCACTTGTCCCTGTTGATGGCGAGGAAGGCTTGAAAGACCTCCGGATCATCGATGCGATATACCTCGCCATAAAGGAAGGCAGAAGAGTAGATTTGAAAGGTTAGTCTATTATTATTACGTAGGCAATGGTATATTCGCCAGCGGACTGCATTCCGTTCAAACGAAATGATGTCTTACTATTGAAATCAAGTTTGCTAAATAATAATCATGAAATGGTATTTCATCCCCTTCTGCCTTGTTGCAATATTGTCATCGTGTGATAATCGCTCCAGGGTTACGCCAATCGCTTTGCACAAGGAAAATCCGCACTACTTCCTCTACAAGGACAAGCCGGTAGTGCTCATCACTTCAGCTGAACATTATGGCGCAGTCATGAACGTGGATTTTGACTACGCTACCTATCTGAATACGCTATCTTCGGATGGATTAAACCTTACCCGTGTATTCGCCGGACCGTATGTCGAACCCGTCGGAGCATTCAAGATTGAAAAGAATACCCTCGCTCCTGCTCCCGGCCGTTTTATCTGCCCTTGGGTAAGAAGCGAAACTCCCGGATACGCAAATGGCGGCAATAAATTCGATCTTACGAAATGGGATGAAGACTACTTTAAACGACTTCATGATTTTATGAAAGAGGCGGACAAGAAAAATGTCATTGTTGAATTTACGCTCTTCTGTCCATTCTACGGTGACACACAATGGGACATCAGCCCCATGAAGGATGCGAACAACATAAATGGCGGAGGTCCGCAGGACCGAATTCATGTGTATACCCTGGACAAATCTCACGGCCTGTTAGCGGTTCAGGAAAATCTTGTGCGGAAGATCGTTCATGAACTAAAAGACTACAACAACCTCATTTACGAGATCTGCAATGAGCCATATTTCGGCGGAGTGACCATGGAGTGGCAGCACCATATCGCCAGCTTAATACGCGAGCAAGAAAAGGACTTCACGAACCAGCACCTCATCTCCCAAAACATTGCTAATGGTTCAGAGAAAATTAAGGATCCGCATCCGGGTGTTTCGGTTTTTAATTTCCATTACGCAACTCCCCCTGTGGCGGTCGGTCATAACTATCACTTGAACAAAGTTATTGGCGACAATGAAACAGGATTCAAGGGAAATAGTGACAGCGTTTACAGAAAGGAAGGCTGGGCCTTCATCCTGGCAGGCGGGGCGTTGTACAACAATCTCGATTACTCCTTTACCGCCGAACATGAAAACGGCACTTTCCAATACCCTACAACGCAACCGGGCGGAGGAACTCCTGCACTGAGAAAACAATTGAGCTATTTGCAAAAATTCATCAGCAGTTTTGACTACCTGCGCATGAAACCAGATACAACCACAATCCTGAATAGTATTGAATTAAAAGGCTTACAGGTGTTGTCAGAACCAGGAAAACAATATGGAATTTATATTTCAGGCAAAGGACCGTTCAATTTCCAACTTTCAATTCCCGCAGGCACCTACGAAGTGGAGTTCCTGGATCCGCTGACGGGTGTTTCCGAAAAAGCACAACCCATCACTTCAACCGGAAGCGTTACCCTGACAACACCATCGTATACAGAGGATGTGGCGGTGAAGATTTCAAAATAGGCTATTTTACCGATAAATAGAATTATAAGCTTTAAAGCCAATATTTTTGAAAATAAGGTTTTTAGCTTATATCCGGTTTTATTGCCAAAATAACCTATAATATTTTTCATTGGCTTCTTTCAGGAAATAAGAATAAGACGTTCCCGCCCCGGGCATGACATAAATCAATTTCCGATGTGATCACAGTCATGTGTAATTCATATGTTTCTGACAATTTTTAGATCACGTGGAATTTATCTCATGAAAAGACTATTTCATTTCCTAAATTATAGAATATGGCAAGAATAATATTTTCATCCATCATTGTGCTTCATGGACTATTGCACCTTATCGGATTTGCAAAAGAATGGAATATTGGCTCACAAGGCCAGTTAAGTGGAAAAACGTTAATACATCTCCAGCGAAGCACCTCAAAGATCGCCGGCGCAATGTGGTTTCTCGCATGCTTTCTATTTCTATCCGCCGCAATTTGTTATTTGTTGCGCCGGGAATGGTATTGGATTCCCACCGCGGCCGCGCTCCTGATTTCACAGACGCTCATTATTATATACTGGAACGATGCCAAATATGGAACCATTGTCAATGTGGTGATCCTTGTCGCGGTTATATTTTCCTCGGCAGCCATTCTTTAACACACAAGTTAAAAGTGAGGTGGGTACGATTCTGAACAATGCCGTTACCGACGAAGGGATTATTACGGAAGAAATGATTTCAAATCGTCCTCAAAAACGTCCAACGATGGATGCATAAATCAAATATCGCGGGTAGAAAAACGCCTAATAGACGGACCGGCCTTTCTTTCAACTGATCTCTATGACCGCTTACCGGTTCCCTTACAAAATTAACTTTCCAGTTGCAAAAAATGCTGTTAACCGGGTGCCAAAGGATTGGCGCGATTAGAAGAATTTCGCATTATTTTCAGTACAAGATGACAATCGTCATGCAGCGGAAAGTGGTTACCTGATATAAATCATCGCACTTTGTATCATTTATCATGACCCGGGTTACCTCCAGCCTATACCTTCGTGCATATAAAAAAACAAAAGCACAATGAAAGCGATAAAAGTTCTACTCATAACGATCTGGGTTCTGGCACTTCAGTTTAGCTACGCACAGACGCAGTCGTTCGCCGTAAAAAGTTACAAGCTCACAGTTGCCGGCACTTCAAATTTACATGACTGGGAATCCTCCGTTGAAAAACTGGAAGGTAAGGGTTCCTTCGCCCTGGCAAACAATTCTTTTAAAGAGATCAGCGATGTTGTAATCACAATACCGGTTAAATCCATCAAAAGCACTAAAGGGAAAATGATGGATAAAAAAACCTACGAAGCCTTCAATGCTGAAAAGAACCCCTCCATAATATTTACACTGACTGGTCAGAAAACCAATGAAGCCAAGAATATACTTGATGCGTCCGGAACACTGACAATGGCAGGAGTTACTAAACCAATTGATCTCACGCTGACATATAAAGTTTTACCAGGCGGCGAACTTCAAATCACCGGATCAAAAAAACTGACTATGACTGATTTTAAAATGGAACCACCCACCGCCATGATGGGCACCATTAAAGTGGGAAACGAAGTGGTAGTGAATTTCGAAATAACCTTAAGCACTAATAACACTGTGCAAGTACAAAAATAAAATACACCAATTACTCCTAACAATACAATTATGTTACGTTCAACAACACTCCAACTCATGAGCTTCGTCTTGTTCATGACTCTTACCCTGGGTGCTTATGCCCAGCAGGCTCCGATCCAGTTCTTCAGGCCGTATGACCAACGCGGTATCAATGTTTTCGAAACCTCCAAAGTGGATACCATTGCTTTTGAAGGATTGAAACTTAGAATAGGCGCGAACTTCACCCAGCAGTTTCAAAGTCTCAAACATTCCAATTCCGCGACTATCGCCGGGGAAGTAAACCAAACTCTTTATGACCTGAGCCCGGGATTTAACCTGGCGATGGCCAACCTGAACATTGATGTGCAGTTAGCAGATGGTGTGAGAGTTAGTCTGATCTCATACATGTCTACACGTCACCACACTGAATTCTGGGTTAAAGGTGGTTACTTCCAAATCGACAAAGTAGGATTTCTTAACAATGAATTTATGAATCAGCTTTGGAAAAACCTGACCCTTAAAATCGGACATATGGAAATCAATTATGGTGATACCCACTTCCGCAGAAGCGACGCCGGAAACGCCCTTTACAATCCTTTTGTCGAGAACAACATCATGGATGCCTTTGCCACAGAGATTGGCGGTGAATTGTACTGGCAAAAATCGGGTTTCCTTGTTATGGTCGGAGCCACTGATGGCGAAGTCCAGGGTAGTGTAACAAAAGGCGATGACCGCTCCCCTTCCATCTATGGAAAAGCAGGTTACGACGGAATGATCGGTACAGATGCACGTGTACGCCTGACCGGTTCTCTTTACACAACCAAATCTTCCATCAGCAATACAGTCTATTCTGGTGACCGTGCTGGATCACGTTATTACCTTGTAATGGAAGCGCCTACTGCATCTGCGTCAGCCAACTTTACCTCAGGCCGGATCAATCCAGGCTTCAAAGACAATGTCACCAGTATCATGGTTAACCCTTTCATAAAGTTCAAAGGTCTGGAACTCTTTGGCACTTATGAAATATCAAAAGGCAACAGCCAGGTGGAAAATGGTGAGATCCAGTCCACCGACCCTGCACAACCTGCACTATCCAAACTCGAAGACCGTCAGTTCAACCAGTATGCGGTAGATGGTCTGTATCGGTTTGCGAATGACAAAATCTATGTGGGCGCCAAGTATAACGTTGTGGAGGGCGATCTTTCTTTCGGCTCAAGCACAACTCAGCCTAATGTCAACCAGGGAGTGAGAGATAATGTAAAAGTGCAGCGCACCGCACTGGCTGCCGGCTGGTTTGTAACACCTAATATCCTGATGAAAGCAGAGTATGTTACTCAGAAATATTTGGATTTCCCTGCAGCGGACCTGCGCAACAATGGAAAATTCGAAGGCTTTGTGCTAGAAGGCATCATTGGATTCTAAATAATTAAATGCAGGGTCCTTCGGGATCCTGTATTTTTTTTTAACAAGACTTCGACGACAATGAAAAGAATAAAATTTCTAGCGGTGATGGCCCTGGCCCTGTTAAGCAGTGGATTTTCCAAAAAAGGAATCTGGATCATTGATGCGGAAAGCCGCTTATCCATCCAGGGATCAAGTAATGTTAATAACTTTATTTGCAAAATTGATTACTGCACAGGGACTGACACGCTTCAGTATGAAGAAAATAATTCGACGCGCGAAATGCGCTTTACCCGCAGCCGTATGACCATTCCCATCCGAAGCTTCGACTGTGGTTCCAAACCTATCTCAAAGGATTTCTGGAAAACTTTAAAAGCAGAAACCTATCCCGAACTGGATATATATTTCATATCCCTTCAAAATTTGTATTTTAAAAACAACAGTAATATTAAAGGTATTGTAGACATTACCCTGGCCGGTGTCACTGCAAGGTATACCATTCGATACCAGGTGAGTATCAAAGACGATGGCACCGTATTGTTAAAGGGTACACACGCTGTAAACTTCTCCGATTTCCGACTGAAAGCCCCAAAAAAATTAAAAGGACTCATTAAAGTAAAAGAAGTATTAAATGTTGAGTTTAATCTTGTGCTGAAGGAAGCTTAACTCACTGCTAGTTTACTACCACAGAGCGCACCGCTCCAAATTAACTCAGATGCCCTGAAACAGACTTACCGACTCAAGATATTGAGGTTCAAAAACATTCCATCCCATCCTCTCACGAATAGCTTGCGCATACCTCGCCATTCCTGGATTTTCTCCGTGAATAACAAATGTCATTTTGGGTTTCTCGGTGAAATGTTTCATCCAGGCAAATAATTCCTCGCGGTCAGCGTGCCCCGAAAATGAAGTTACGTTCTCAATCCTGCACTTTACAGGAACAGATTCACCAAAAATCTTGAGTTCTTTTTCTTTATCCACCAGTTTTCTGCCCCGTGTGCCTTCCGCCTGATACCCGGCAATTAGTAAAGTGTCCTGTTCATTTCTCAACCGGTGATACATATGGTGCAATATGCGACCCCCTGTCATCATTCCACTCGAAGAAATAATGATCGCCCTGCTCTTGATAGCATTCAGTTCTTTAGAATGCTTCGAGGATTTTACAAACACCAGCATATTGGTTTCAAGTTGTCTTGCAAACTCGCTCTGGTTGAACTTTACTTTGTGATACGTTGGGAAATTATAGTAAAGATAGGTCGCTGAAGTCGCCATCGGACTGTCGATATAAACAGGCACATCGGGTATCTTGCCAGCCTCCATCAACTGATGGAAATAATACAATAACAACTGCGTCCGCCCCACGGCAAAAGCAGGTATCAGCAGCACGCCATTGTTGGCAAAAGTTTCGTTCACAATCCGTTCAAGTTCCGCGGCAGGATCTACGGACGGATTACTTTTATCGCCGTAAGTAGATTCGATAAAAAGTACATCTGCTTCCATGATGGGTGAAGGTGCTCTTAACATCAGGTCATTGCTCCGGCCAATGTCACCGGAGAAAACTAACTTCTTATGCTGATGGTCACCCTGTATAAAGATCTCTGTGATCGCCGCGCCGAGAAGATGGCCAGCCTCATGAAATACGAATTGCACCCCGTCATGAACAGAGATCCTTTCACCAAACGGAAATTCCTTTACCAACCTGAAAACACTTTGCGCATCCTGGGTAGTATACAATGGAAGGGGCCTTTCATGCTTTGAATAACCTTTTGAATAGGCAAATGAGGCTTCTTCCTCTTGCAACTTTGCCGCATCCATTAACATCAGTTCCATAAGATCTGCTGTAGGAGGAGTGCAACAGATGGGACCTTTGAAACCTTCCCGGACCAACTTGGGGAGGTAGCCTGTATGGTCAATGTGGGCGTGGCTGATAATTACGGCATCAATCGAAGCAGCATCAACAGGGAAGGATTCCCAGTTGCGCTGCCGCAGTTCCTTCAATCCCTGGAAAAGGCCACAATCAAACAATAATCTGAAATCACCAATGTTCAGTAAAAATCGCGAACCGGTAACAGTGCCGCTAGCGCCCAAAAATTTTACGGTTACATCCATTAGGGCAAGATGGGAAAATATAAAGAGCCTGCCTGACAAAAGTCATCTTTTTGCGGGTTACATTTGAGCCGGAAACTATTCCCTGACGATAGCCGCCACAAGCTACACAGCAGCACTACCGATATCCGATTTGGCACTGGGAGTAAAATTCATTTGAACAGAAAATTTAACTACCATTAAGTACAAGACTTATGTATTATATCACAGGTGAAGAAGCCGTAAGCATTATTAAACCGGGACAACGTGTATTTGTTCATGGTGCAGCAGCAACCCCACATTTCCTTCTAAAGAAATTGGCGGAACGGGCAGCAACCCTGTGGAATGTTGAGATCGTCAGCATCAGCCTGCAGGGTGATGCGGTAATTGCGGATAAAAAATACAAGGATAATTTCCGGATCAATTCGCAGTATGATGATACATATACCCCCTCCGTGAGGATATTGTTTGAAAACAAATTAACTAACGCAAAGGAACAGCCTCGTGAATCAGCCCAAACTGAATCATTACCCGAAATAACAACTCACGACCAACCCGCAAATGAACACGTGGGAAAGATTCTCACACAGCGAAAGATCAAATCCTCTAACCGACGCGACAGAAATACGCCGGCGGGCAGAATGATCTTTGACAATAAAACAACAAAGGTGTCTTATTCTCCCTCCATGGTCCCGGCCATAGGATCAGCGGACTTGCACTTACCGGTATAGCATTGTGGCTGATGCGCGATGATATCATCAGGATATCAATCCGAAAAGAAGGATTACCCGGATTTGTTGCTGTTGCATTGCTTTCCGGTTACATTTCGATATTGTTCACAGGATTTTCTTTATCACACTCAAGAACCAGTCCATGGCTTATGATGCTATTATGCATACATTCTTCCTGGGATTTGTCTTTTCAATGATCTTTGCACACGGCCCTATCATACTACCCGGCGTTTTGGAAATTTTTGTGAAGCCTTACAGCAAAATACTTTACGCATGGCTCGTCCTCCTGCATCTTTCATGGATCATTCGCGTGGCCAGAGATATAATTTTGGAGTTTCAAATCAGAAAGATCAGTGGAATAATCAGCACCGTATCCATTCTTTGCTATTTTGTAACTGTAGCTGCCTCAATAGCCAATTAAGGCCGGTAGTGATCGCCTACCTCCATCTTGTATTGGTGGGAGTTATTACACTGTTCCTGTGGGCCTGGTATCTGGAAATGAAATATGTGGACGAATCATTTGCCAAAATAGCCATGATTGTATTGTTCACAGGTTTCACAGGATCTGAACTATGCCTGGTGATGGCGCCGTGGTGGCATCAATTGGTTGGCGGGACTATTTCAGCTTCCATCGCTATTTTTGTTTTTTCTGTGTTTATGTTCGCAAGTAGTCTTTTGTTCTACGGTGCATACTGGGCAAAGGCCAAATGAGGCCTTCATTTTAGGTTTTCCAGGCGGTAAAAAAAACGCACCTGACAAAAATCAGTCTTTCTCTTGATTGCGGTCATAACCAATAATAATCCGAAAATATACTTTGCAGCATGATCGATTTTCCATCGCAATCTGAGCTGATAAAGAAATACGATGTGCCAACACCGCGGTACACCAGCTATCCAACCGTACCATACTGGAACACCGAAGACTTCTCCACTGAAAAATGGATTGATGCAGTGAGAACGGTTTTTGAAGAATCGAATGACACAAAAGGGATCAGCCTTTACGTCCACCTTCCATTCTGTGAAAGCCTCTGTACCTACTGCGCTTGCAATAAAAGGATCACAAAAAACCATTCGGTTGAAATCATGTACATCCGGTCTATCCTTAAAGAATGGACTCATTACATAAACATCTTCGGAAGGAAACCGGTTATCCGCGAGTTGCACCTCGGCGGTGGAACACCGACATTCTTCACGCCTGAAAATCTGAAGTGGCTCGTTTCATATTTGCTGGAAGAAGGTTTCGTTCACGATCAAAACGCATTTAGCTTTGAAGGCCATCCAAATAACACAACCGCAGAACATCTTCAAACACTCTTCGATCTGGGTTTCAAACGTGTAAGCTTCGGCGTACAAGACCTCGATACCAAAGTTCAACAAACTATAAACCGCATTCAGCCTTTTGCGAACCTGGAAGAGGTGACCCGACTCAGCCGAACGATTGGTTACGAGTCGATTAGCTTTGATCTGATCTACGGATTACCATTCCAGACATCTCTTACAATCGAAAACACCATGCGCAAAGTTCTTGAACTACAGCCTGATCGCGTGTCCTTCTATAGTTATGCGCACGTTCCCTGGGTAAGTCCCGGACAACGGGGATACGGCGAGAAAGATCTGCCGACCGATA
>JBBDXJ010000193.1:0-24189 GCA_040902445.1 Cyclobacteriaceae bacterium
AAAAAACTCGACCCTGCCCACGGTGGCTAAAGGTGTCAGACTCGGACCACCGTTTACTCGTCCTTCCAAAATTGTTTGTGTAGGGTTGAACTACAGCAAGCACGCCGCGGAATCCAGGATGCCATTGCCCGCAGAGCCAATAGTTTTTTTTAAATCTACCACCTCATTTGCCGGTCCCCAGGATGAAGTGATCATTCCTAAAAACAGCAAAAAAACAGATTGGGAAGTTGAACTTGCCGTGGTGATCGGAAAAAAAACTTCCTATGTCGATGAAGATAAAGCGATGGAGCATGTGGCTGGCTTTTGTCTGCACAACGATTACAGCGAACGCGAATTCCAGCTGGAGCGCAACGGCCAGTGGGTGAAGGGAAAAAGCGCGGATACGTTTGCGCCGATCGGGCCTTACCTGGTAACACGGGACGAAGTGCCCGGTTATAATAATCTCCGCCTGTGGCTGAAGGTCAACGGCATGATGTTACAGGACAGCAACACCAACGACCTGATCTTCGGCGTTCCCTTTCTCGTAAGCTACATCAGCCAGTTTATGACCTTGCTGCCCGGCGACGTGATCTCAACCGGTACGCCCGCCGGCGTAGGCATGGGACTTAATCCGCCAACCTATCTCAAACCCGGCGATGTGATCGAATTGGGTATCGATGGATTGGGTGAACAAAAACAAGTAGCCAGGGCGTGGCGCCCCTAAATCCCCTAAAGGGGACTTCCCTAATGCCTAATCCCAAATCCCAAATGCCTAACATCGATTCACATCAACATTTCTGGAAATACGATGCTGTGAGGCATTCCTGGATCAATGATGATATGAAAGTTATCAGACGGGATTTCTTTCCCGCTGATTTAGAACCTTTGCTTCAGCGGCACAACATTGATGGATCTGTGGTGGTCCAGGTTGATCAGACCGAAGATGAAACGCTTTCGTTGCTTGCCCTCGCAAATCAACATGATTTTATCAAAGGTGTCGTGGGATGGATCGATCTGCGCAATTTAAACCTGGAGTCGCGTCTTGAATATTTTTCCAGCCTCAAGAAATTAAAGGGATTCCGTCATATCGTCCAGGGTGAAAAGCCGGGGTTTATGTCGCAGCCCGCTTTTATCGGGGGTGTTCAAAAACTTCCCCATTACAATTTTACATACGATCTGTTGCTCTATCACCACCAGCTCGGGGAAGCTCTGACTTTTGTAAAACAACTCCCTAAAACAAAGATTGTCATTGATCATCTGGCCAAACCCTCCATTGCTACCAGCGATCTGAAGCAGTGGGAAGTTCATATGAAGGCAATGGCTGCCTTTCACAATGTGTATTGTAAGATTTCCGGAATGGTTACGGAGGCGCGCCGGGCGGAATGGAGGGATGAAGATTTTGTTCCTTACCTCGATGTTGTCATTCAGGCTTTTGGAACTAATCGGGTGATGTACGGGTCTGACTGGCCGGTATGCCTGGTGGCTGCCTCCTATGATCAGCAATTTTCAATTGTTAAAGAATATCTCCGGACATTTTCAGATCCGGAAAAGAGCAACATTCTTGGTGAGAATGCCAAAAGATTTTATAATCTTTAAACATGGATCTGCAACTGAAGGAGAAAGTTATCATTGTCACAGGCGGCGCAAAAGGTATCGGCGAAGGTATCGTTGAGGTGCTTGCCCGCGAAGGTGCGATTCCTGCTGTAGTCGGCAGGGATGAAGCGGATAACAAGGCCGTTTTGAAAAAGATCAACGGCGGATTTCAGGTGGTGGCGGAGTTGACGCGTCCGGAGGAATGCCGGAGCGCCGTGACCAGCATTGTAAAACATTTCGGTCGTGTGGAAGGTCTTGTAAACAATGCGGGAGTGAATGACAGTGTGAATCTTGAGCACGGTTCCTATGAAGCTTTTATGGCATCGCTCCATAAAAACCTTGTGCACTATTATCTCATGGCGCACCACGCGTTGCCGGAGTTGAAAAAATCAAAGGGCGCGATCGTCAACATCGGGTCAAAGGTCGCAGAGACCGGCCAGGGAGGAACTTCCGCTTACGCCGCCGCCAACGGAGGGCGTAATGGTCTGACACGGGAGTGGGCCGTTGAATTATTGAAGTACGGCATCCGTGTCAACGCAGTTATTGTTGCCGAATCCTATACTCCCTTGTATGAAAAGTGGATTCGCACTTTGCCGGATCCCGAAAAGAAACTCAAAGAGATCAACGAAAAGATCCCGCTTGGTAACCGAATGACTACTACCCAAGAGATTGCGAATATGGTAGCCTTTCTTTTGTCGGAAAGGTCAAGCCATACTACGGGGCAATTGATCCATGTCGATGGAGGATATGTTCATCTCGACCGTGCGATCAATGCATTGAAATGAATGAAATTGTAGAGACAAGGCAGGCATTGTCTCTACCGAAAACCATACACCATGATACAAACCGGGACCACCATTACCTCGTCAGCAAATACCGGAAAGCGTTATCTCGTTCCGTTCATCCTCGTAACCAGTTTGTTCTTTTTGTGGGGCATGGCAAATATTCTCAACTCTGCTTTAATCTCACATTTTCAACCGGTCTTTACTATTGGAAGGGCGGAAGCACTCCTGGTGGAAACAGCTTTTTATTTTGGTTATTTCACCATCGCAATTCCGGCGGGGTTGTTTATGGAAAAGTACTCCTATAAAAAAGGAATACTGTTCGGATTATTGCTCTACGCTCTGGGAGCGCTGCTTTTTATTCCTTCAGCGTATATGCTTACGTTCGGATTCTTTCTCATTGCGCTATACATCATTGCCAGTGGACTGGCGTTTTTGGAGACTGCGGCAAATCCTTATGTTACCATCCTGGGTTCGCCTGAAAGTTCTGTTCAACGTTTAAATTTTTCACAGTCTTTTAATGGAGTGGCGCTGGTCGTCGGGCCGTGGATTGCGGGTCAGTTCATTTTTTCAGGAAATGAAGGGGCGATGGCAACCGCTGCGGAGAAGCAACAGGCCGCCGAGGCAGTTATATTTCCTTATAGTCTTATAGCAGGTACCGTCCTTTTGGTTGCGTTTTTATTTTTCCTCACGAAGATGCCCGAACCCGCCAAGACGGAGAAGTTGAAATTTGATAAATCGATATTCAAAAAGAAACACCTGGTGTGGGCTGTCTTTGCCCAACTTCTTTATGTCGGCGCACAGGCTGGAATATGGGGTATCTCCATTGATTATATTGTTGAACTGATTCCTGGAACGACAAAAGAAGTGGCATCGAAAAACTTTTTCGCCGTCGGGACCTTTTTATTTGTCGTGGGAAGATTTCTCGGTACATGGCTCATGACATTTATGAAAGATCATAAATTACTTACCTTTTATGGTGCAATGGCGTCCCTGCTTTGTCTTGTGGGAGTTTTCGCCGAAGGAAGGATTGCTGTATACGCGGTATTGGGAATTAACTTTTTTATGTCCATTATGTTTCCAACCATTTTTGCTCTTGGGGTGAAAGGTCTTGGCGAACACACAAAACTGGGTTCCTCGTTTATTATCATGGCCATTGTTGGCGGCGCTATCCTGCCACCGTTCATGGGGATGTTTGCTGATATTCAGCTTTCCTTCTTGCTTCCGGCTGTTTGTTTCCTCGCTGTAATATATTACGGATGGGAAGGCTACAAGGTGAAACCGGTTGGCGTATGAAACGTGTTTGCCTTGCCCTCGACCTGAAGGATGATCCTGAGCTCATCGCAGAATATGAAGGACATCATAAAAAGATATCGCAGGAAATTTTAGCGAGCATCAGGAATTCTGGTATTGATCGCATGGAATTATTCAGGGCTGGTAACAGAATGTTTATGATCATGGAAGTGGAGGACTCATTTTCTTTCGGGGAAAAGGAAAAAATGGACAATGCGAACCCGGCCGTTCAGCGATGGGAAACCCTGATGTGGAATTATCAGAAGGCATTGCCTTTTGCCAGACCCGGAGAAAAATGGGTGCTGTTGGAAAAATTCTTCGACACCAAATAGCTACTTTATGTTGCGCTTCTTACTTTTATTTGTTTTAGGCTGCACCATCGCCAGGCCGGCATGCGCGCAGCAAAAAAATATTATCTTCATAATTTCGGATGACCATCGCTACGATGCGATGGGCTTTATGAAAAAAATTCCCTGGCTTGAAACGCCCGGACTCGACCGCCTTGCAAGGGAAGGAATGCATATTAAGAATGCTTTTGTGTCAACAGCCCTGTGCTCACCCAGTCGTGCGTCCGTGCTGACAGGTATGTTTGCGCATAGTCATACAGTTGTTGATAACACCGCTCCCGAACCGGAAGATATTGTTTATTTCCCCCAGCTCCTGCAGAAAGCGGGATACCAGACATCATTCTTTGGAAAATGGCACATGGGAAATGAAACCGACAATCCCAGGAAGGCTTTTCACCATTGGGAAGGCTTGCGGGGGCAGGGTGAATATTATAACCCAAGTCTCAATATCAATGGCAAGCGTACGAAATTCACCGACTCAACTTACATCGCAGACCTGATCACGAACCATGCCCTCGACTGGATGAAAAAGCAAAAGAAAGGTCAGCCTTTTTTTGTTTACTTATCTCATAAAGGCGTTCACGCTATGTTTCAGCCTGCAAAAAGGCATAGGGGAAAATACAAGGATAAGCCTGTAATTTTGCCGCCTTCCTATCATCTGACAGCCACAGATGAATACAAAAAGCACAATATTCCCGAATGGGTGAAAGAACAACGATCGAGCTGGCACGGTGTCGATTCCATGTATCACGGCCAGATAGATTTCGATACTTTTTACAGGAGGTACCTGGAGACTCTTCTCAGTGTTGACGAAAGTGTGACCCGGGTCCTGGATTTTCTGAAAGAAAATGGCCTGGATAAAAATACGATCGTCATGTATATGGGCGACAATGGTTTTTCCTTTGGGGAGCACGGCCTCATCGACAAACGCCATGCCTATGAAGAGTCGATGCGCGTTCCCATGGTGGTGAGCTGTGCGTCGCTCATCAAACCCGGCAGTGTAACCGAGGCGTTGGTGCAAAACATAGATGTGGCACCCACCTTGCTTGAATATGCGGGGGTATCCGTTCCTTCAAATATGCAGGGCAGATCTTTCCTGAATGTACTCAGCGGAAAATCGCAACAGCATCGCGATAAGATATTCTATGAATACTATTGGGAGTATCACTTTCCCCAAACGCCCACCATGTTCGCCGTGCGCAGTGGTAAATATAAATATATCCACTACTACGGTCTCTGGTCCCAGAATGAGTTGTACGACCTTGAAAAAGATCCCTACGAAATGAACAACCTGATCGCCGATCCACAGTACAAAGAAATGGCGAAAGGATTTTCCGGTGAGGTATTTGAATGGCTTCAAAGCACCGGCGGAATGCAGATCCCGCTGAAGCGCAATGTTTATCCCAAGATTGACAATAAATATCCGGGACAATATTGATCCTACCCCCAACCGGCCATAAGCAGCTGTGAAGAATGTAACATTGATCTGTTTAGATGTAACACAGTCGGTGTAATATCAGCCACCTTTGAACTACAATTTAATGACAAGCCCGAACCTGAATCGCTACTTTCGAAAAATATTTTGACAAGTTCGGATTGTGGATTTACGCAACTTTTTAATCGCAAATAAATAGATGATAAAAATTAATTCCCACGCCTCCAAAATGGCCGCATTTTCGACTAATGACCTAATTAAGAATCTTTTTGATCTTCTGGCTTTTAAGTATCAGACTCTCGGGATGCAGTACCTGGTAACCAAAGAGGAATCGGAGATAAAAAAAATTGGTTCATAACGGCAATGTTTTCAAGAATGGATAACGGTTACAAAAGGGCTTTTGTCAAAGATCGAAAATTCAAGGACGATACCGTCCTTGGGTAGTTGGTTTGGCGGTTTGAAGTCGCAATAGAATTTTCCTTTGCAGCGTCCATTGGAAACGCCTTATAAATTTTAAAAGCTGTTTGTAGATCTTTAGAGGGCTTTGACCGGATAAGGCACGATTGTTTTTGACCAGATTAATAACCATAAGGATTGCAACCTAATACAAACTATACCTGTTGTGATGATGACCTATCTATTCACGGAATCTAATATATATGAAAATAAACAGAGTTTTTTTAACAATGACCATAAGCGGACTTACACTTTTATCTGGTGAGTTGTTTGGTCAGGAGCATTATGAGATGAGCAAGACTGAGCATCAGATTGTTGACAGCGTGCAAACTGCAAGGCATGAACAACAGGTGAAGCAGGAACAAAATGAAGCGGATGCAAGCAGATTATCGGACGCAAGAGCAGCACAAAAGGAAACCAAAGCCAGAGCAAAGGAAACCAAAGCCAAAGCAAAGGAAACCCAACGTATTGACCGCGAAGCCAGCAGTGCGGCACGGGAAGCTAAAATGGCTTTAAGGGCAGAAAAGAGGGCCCAAAAAGCGCGGAAAGATGCCGACAAGCAGTCCAGGAAAGCTGACAGGGCAAAAAATACATCAGATAAAAATACATCGGACAACAATTAGTTATTTCTATTTGTAAAGAAACATGCAAAAATCCGGGCCCATTGTGGTAATTGAAGATGATTTGGCTGATCAGCAATTGCTGAATGAAACATTTTAGATTTCTCAATTACCCCAACCGGATGCGTATTCCATGTCTGCACAGTTTTTTTATAAAACCAGGTACCATGGACGGTTTGCAAAAATACGATCAGGAAGATTGTGGAGTACTGGCAGGAATGCTTAGCTCCGAGTCACTATTTATGATATAGAATAATTGGTAATGAAGTTTAACCCGTCAGTCATACAACCGGCTTTATAAATCACATAATCCTAGGGAAAGCCCCTTGAAAAGGTTAAATTACCTTGCATTTCCGAATTTTTGCTTTACAGTGAAAAAAATAAAACGATCTGACCGGGTTAAAAGTAAAAGGCTTCTAAAGAAAATTTCTCCTAAAAAAGATACGCAGGCTGATTTGCGTCCAAAACCTTTTCCAATCGTTGCATTTGGCGCTTCCGCAGGAGGAATAAAAGCCTTCACCACGGTTCTAAAACATCTGGATTCCCACCTGGGTATGGCTTATGTGCTCATCATGCATCTTTCGCCCAATCATAAGAGTGCCTTGGCCGAGATCATGCGATCCAAAACTGACATGCCAGTACATACCGTGGTAAATGGTATGGAATTAAAAGCAAATAACATTTTTGTGATCCCGCCCAACACATTTATGAGTGTAGTGGATGGCCATTTGAAACTTGCACCGCGTGCAGTTTCAACCATTGGAAATTTCGCGGTTGACTATTTTCTCACCGGGTTAGCATCCCTTTATAAGAACAACGCTATTGGCGTAATCCTGTCAGGAACAGCTACGGATGGAACGTTGGGCTTAAAAGCCATCAAGGCCGAAGGTGGTATTACTTTCGCGCAGGATGAAACTGCTGAATTTGCAGGCATGCCCCAAAGCGCGTTTGATTCGGGGTATGTTGATTTTAAACTTCCTCCGGAGGGAATCGCAAATGAACTAAAACGACTGACCAACATTCCTTATACCAATCTGCCCTCTGATAAAATGGATGTGGTTTCCGTTAAGGAAATTAACGAGCAGGCGGAAGAACTGAAAAGGATCTTAACTATCGTCAAGGACAAATCAGGTGTCGATTTCTTTCTTCATTACAAACAGGCCAGTATTTACAGGCGCGTGATGCGGCGTATGGTCTTAAACAAATTTGAAAAGCTTCGCGACTACGGTTTGATGCTAAAGGCCAATTCGAAAGAAGTGGATGCCCTTTTCGACGATTTTCTTATCAACGTGACCAATTTCTTCCGCGATCCGGATTTTTATACTACCCTGACCAACGAAATTTTTCCTTCGATCGTAAAACAGCGCAAGACAAATGAACCTATCAGGGTCTGGGTTGCGGGTTGCGCTACGGGAGAGGAAGCCTATTCTATTGCAATATGTTTGAGTGAATTTTTGGTCAAAAATAGAGTTAATGCACCCATTCAGATCTTTGCTTCCGATCTCGATGCCAGCGCGATTGAAAAAGCGCGACTAGGTATCTATTCGTTGAGCGCCCTTCACGGTGTATCCCCAAAATACCTTACTCAATATTTTAAGAAGGTCGGCAGCCAGTTTCAGATCGTTAAATCGATAAGGGAGATCTGTGTTTTTTCCCAACACAACCTTTTGAAGGATCCTCCCTTTTCCCGGATGAGCCTGATCAGCTGCCAGAATGTATTGATCTACCTGGAGACAAATCCCCAGAAAAAAATATTGCAGACTTTCCACTATGCCCTTCGGCCCACCGGTTACCTGTTTTTAGCGAAATCCGAAACGATAGGATCCTCAACAGACTTGTTTGAGTCATTGGATAAAAAGATCCGATTCTATTCCAGAAAAGAAGCCAGCGCTCAACCCATGGAATTCACCTTGCATACAATTGGTAAACCTGCTGAGGCCAGTCGTCTGCAGGAGAATAAGCCGGATGATTGGGAGGTTGAAAAAGACATGGCCAAACTGATGATGTCGCGTTTTGTTTATCCCGGCGTGGTGGTGAACGAAGGCCTGACGATCATTCAGTTCTTTGGTGATACTTCTCCATACCTGGGACCTGCGACAGGTAAAGCAAGTTTTAATGTTCTGAAAATGATACGGGAAGACCTTGTAATCGAGCTGAGGTCTCTATTACAACAAGCCCGCAAAATTGAACAACCTTCAGTTAAGGAGGGTATCAGGATCTACAATAAAAAGATCGCCCGGGAGATGAGCATAGAGGTAGTTCCTAAAAGGACTTCAGGAGGTATATTTTTTCTCGTGGTGTTCAGGGAAAGTAGTGCGGCCCTCCCGTTGGCAAATCCCAAGGGCAATAAATTAAACAGAAGCACGGAACAGACTATCGTAAGGCTGCAAGCCGAACTGGTTCAGTCGCTTGAGGTCATCAGGACCATTACCGAAGAGTATGAGACCACCTACGAAGAGTTACAGGCCAATAACGAAGAGATATTATCTTCAAACGAAGAATTGCAGAGTGTAAATGAGGAACTGGAAACCTCCAAGGAAGAATTACAATCTTCGAATGAAGAACTGGCCACCATTAATGAGGAACTAAACAAGAGAAACCTTGATCTGAAGGAATCGCAGGAATATTCCGAAGCCATCGTTGAGACGATGCACGGCCCGCTACTGGTACTTACGTCCAACCTCCAGGTTCGGAAGGCCAACAAAGCGTTTTATCAGACATTTGAATTACTTCCGGAGAAAACAGAGGGTAATTTTTTATACGATCTGGGGGACGGGGCCTGGGAAATACCTGCGTTGCGCGAGCATTTGAGGGATATAAGACCGGGAAGTCCGAGCTTCAAGTCCTTTGAACTGAAATATTTTTTCCCTGGATTAGGCGAACGGGACCTGATCATCAATGTTTTCCGTTTGAAAAAGGGTGAAAGCCCGAAAGAAACTTTGATCCTGCTGGCATTTGACGACTTCACCCGGCGGTTCAATGCGGAAACGTCATTGCTGAAAACGCAGGAACAATTAAAACTTTCTCTTATTGGTGATTCCATCGGAACCTGGTGGTGGAACCTTCAGACCAACGAAATGAAATGGTCAATAGAAAATGAGCACCTGAATGGCTTAGATGAAGGATCGTTTGGCGGATTTTATAAAGACTGGGAAAATGTTATTCATCCCGAGGATATAAAATCTGTAAAACAGGCTGTTGAAAAAGCTATTCAAAAATCCATCGGCGAGCACCCTGTGGAAGTTGAATACAGGATCACATGGCCTGATAAAAGTGTTCACTGGATATTATCAAAAGGGCATATCTATTTTGACCATAACCGTAAGCCTGAGCGCATGGTTGGTGTGAGTATGGATAGCACCGAAAGAAAGTTGAATTCGGAACGTATGGAAGAGCAGGTAAAATTGCGCACGGTGGAAATAAGGGAGGCGAATGCCGCCCTGGTAAGCTCTAATCAACAGCTCGAACAATTTGTGTTTATCAGCAGTCATGACCTGCAGGAACCATTGAGAAAGATCCAGACATTTACCAATTTCCTCACCGGGGCTGAATCCCATGTAAATCCCTATTCCAGAAAATACCTTGACAAGATAAAAGATTCAGCTTCGCGGATGTCAATGCTGCTGAATGATCTGCACAGCTTTTCAATACTGAAGCACGATCAAACGAAGTTCGCCATTGTCGACCTGAATAGAACTGTAAAGCATATACTGCAGGATTTTGAAGTGCTCATCGAATCTAAAAAAGCTGCAATTAATCTTTCTACTCTTCCGTCGGTTCAGGCTGAACCGGCTCAGATGAATCAGCTCTTTCATCACCTGGTGGGGAATGCATTAAAATTCAGCAAAGAAAATCCGACCGTTGATATCAGTTGCCGGCCGGTAACGGTTGAAGATTATTCACGGCATCCTGAATTAATAAAAGGAACATCTTATGTTGCTGTTGTCGTAAAAGACAATGGCATCGGGTTCGATCAAAAATATGCTTCGAAATTATTCGTGCTTTTTCAGCAATTAAAGGAAATTCATGCCGAAGGATCAGGCATCGGTTTGGCTATCTGTAAAAAGATCATGGAAAATCACAAGGGCTGCATCACGGCAAAAGGGAAAGTAAATGAAGGCGCTGTTTTTACCTTCTTTCTTCCTGCCGGTTAAAGAAGGTTATATGAAAAGACACCTTTTGACATTACACCTTTGATGGATTGAACGAGTTCGCCAAGGCTGTTCTGTTTAACAATATACTTGAAACCCTGTTCTTTAAATTTCGCTTTGTCGGCAGGATTGAACGCGGTACTGTACATAACGATCTGAGTCTCTCCGGTCAGATAATTCGATCTTATCTCCTGCGCACATTCATAGCCATTCATCTTGGGCATGTTGATGTCTATGAATATGTAGTCCGGTAACGTCTTGGCTTCTTCAAGGTAATAGAGAAGCTCTTGTCCGTTTTCAAAAAGAACACAAGGTATTGACGGGTCTACTTCTTTGATGGCATCACTAAAAAACTCCCTGTCATCACGGTCATCATCAACATTTAAAATGAGCATGCCCAAAGGTACGGCTTATTGCCAATACTATCCGGGATAGCTGCTTATTTATTAAAGACGGTTCAACTGGTGATGAGAGTTTTCCCCACATTTATTATTAATAAATGGGTGAGCGATTTATCCGGGGGGATGTGCGCGTGAGTTGGCTTATACATTCTTTTGCGCTCTTGAAGGCGCCATCATGTTACCTCGGGTTGAGGGATCAACCGAGCCCATGGATATTATCGTGAATCATTGTAAAAACAAACTGGAACAATCAGCAATCCTCAATGGAACAAAAAAGGGTAGTAGTAACAGGTTTAGGCGCATTGACACCGCTTGGCAACACAGTCAGGGAGTTCTGGACTAACCTCATTGACGGCCGAAGTGGTGCTGCCGCCATCACAAAATTCGACACCACCAAATTCAAGACGAAGTTCGCTTGCGAAGTAAAGCAGTATGACCCGCTGTATTATTTCGAAAAAAGTGAGGTCCGCAAGATGGATCCTTTCGCCCAGTACGCGCTGGTCACAAGCGAAGAAGCCCTGAAAGATTCCGGACTGAACCTTGATGCAGTTGACAAAACCCGTGTTGGCGTGATCTGGGGTTCTGGCAACGGCGGATTCTATACTTTCCAGCAGGAGATCATGGATTATGCCAGAGGAGACGGAACACCGCGCATCAATCCGTATTTTATTCCAAAGGTCATTGTGGACATTGCTTCGGGATGGATATCCATCAAATACGGCTTTATGGGCCTGAACTTCACAACGGTATCGGCATGCGCTACTTCTACCACTGCCATCATCGATGCCATGAACTACATCCGGTGGGGAAAAGCAGACGTCATCGTTACTGGTGGATCCGAAGCTGCGGTCAACGAGGCGGGTATTGGGGGTTTTGGAGCGATGAAGGCATTGTCGACACGCAATGATGATCCGTCAACAGCTTCCCGGCCCTTTGATGTAGACCGCGATGGCTTTGTCATGGGTGAGGGCGCGTGTGCACTGATCCTGGAAGAGTATGAGCATGCGAAACGCCGCGGTGCAAAAATATATGCCGAAGTAGCGGGAGGAGGAATGTCGGCGGATGCCCACCATTTGACGGCCACGCATCCTGAGGGAAAAGGAGCGGTGCTCGGAATGAAGTGGGCGCTGGAAGACGCCGGGATCAATCCGGGCGATGTGGATTATCTGAACCCGCACGCTACTTCCACTCCCATGGGTGACGTGAGCGAAATGAAGGCAGTCACCAGCTTTTTTGGAAAAAGCACCGTACATCTTCACATCAGCGCCACGAAATCCGCTACCGGTCATATGCTCGGCGCCGCCGGTGCAGCGGAAGCCCTGATCTGTATCAAGACCATCGATGAGGGCATCATTCCTCCCACCATTAATTCCAGGAACATCGACCCTGAAATGCCGCCGGGACTAAACGTCGTGCTGGGAAAAAAATTCAGGAAAGATGTGAAAGTGGCGTTGAGCAATACCTTTGGATTTGGAGGACATAATGCGAGTGCGGTGTTCAGGAAGGTGAATGGTGAATTGTGAATAGGCTCGTGCGGCTCTTGTTTTGTATTCTATAGCGTGTTGTTGCCCCTTATTTCGTGAGTGGTCAGTGGTGAGTGGTGAGTAGGGCGTGCGACTTGAAATTTTGTCTTTCATCGCCGAGTTCGGCTCGAAGAATGAATAAAGAAGTGGGCTTTAGCCCAATGAACGGTGGCCAGGTAATTCAGGCTATGGAATGCAAGGATAGGTATCCGCACGAGCCATTGACAATTCACAATTCACAAAAGGACTCGCAATAATTTAGCTATAGAATACAAACTCATGTATCGCACGAGCCACTCACCACTCACCACTGACCACTCACTATTCCATCTTCTCCAAAACCTCGCGTGCTTTAACAGTGTAGATATTTTCCGTTCCCGAGACCTCATTGAGCAGGTTTTTCGCCTGGGCTGTTTCGCCTGTTTTAAGGTAACTCAAGCTGAGATACCACTTTGCATGGAGGTCAAGGTCATCTGAAGAAGCGATCAGGTCGATAAAATTCTGTTTTGCCTGCTCCGTCCTGTTAAGGATGAGATTGGAATTCCCCAGCAACATCAGTGCCCCTGGATCGTTGTTTGCTTTCAGGAGCTCCGCAAACAAGGTTGCAGCGCGTTCATAGTTTGCCTGATCGTAGGCCTGGAAGGCTTGTGTGCGCAAGGTGGGATCTGTTTCCCCGCGAAGGGTGACTTCAAAGATATTGGGGTGGGGTGAAAAGTACGCGGCATATAATTCCTCAGGCTTTTGGTTGAATGATGGCATCCATAGGGCCAGCGCGATCAATGCGACGCTTGCTGCTGCCGCGTAATAATACCAGTGTTTCCGGATGTATGAGGTTTTGTTTTTCTGTAAAGAATTTTCAATGTCTTTCAGGAAATCAAGATCCTTTTTCGCAGCCTGAAACCGGATGGTGTTGACCAGCAATTTCTCCTGGTTGAAGAGTTTCTGAAATTCAAAATCTTTTTTCAACCTGTCTTTCAGGTTGTGGGCTTCTTCGGTGGTAAGGGCGTTATGAAAGTAACGTTCAATGAGGTCAATATCGTGTAAAGGTTGTTTCATAGGAGCGTGTTTACCGGAGTGGAACGCAGTTCTTTTTCAAAAAGCGAACGAAGGCGCGCCATACATTTGCATTTTTGATTTTTAGCTGTATCCGCATTTTTATAATTCAACTGTATGCTGATCTCTTCCATGCTTTTCTTTTCATAATAAAACAGTTCAACGAGCTGCTGGCAGGGTTGTCCTAAATTTTCCAGCACTTTTTTTGCGATAGCGAAGAGATTTTCGTCGGGGACTTCATTTGGCTCGTCGATCAGGTACTCTTTGAGCCATTTTTCCTGGCTGATCGGTATGTTGCGTTTTGCTTTTCGAATATTTTCGCGAGCTACATTTTTTCCGATCCCGAAGAGATAGGTTTTCACGCTGCTGACAAGATGTTCGAGTTTCCCCGACCTCACATTATCGTAAAAGATCAGGATGGTCAGCTGATAGATATCCTTGCTGTCATCCATTGAACAGTGGTATTCCCGTGTCATCCAATGGATAAATTCAGCACGGTAATCTTCATAGATCAGCGCCAGTTCCGCCTGGCCACCGTTTCTGATTTTTGCTATGATCTGGTCATCTGCCATACTAAAATTGACCTTTATGAACTGACAGCGTCGGGGTAACCCGGGTTTGCATTTTTTCTTTCGCCAGGACCCCTTCAAATAAAGATAATGAATTTCACTGAATAAAGGGATGTTACTTTTTCCTGGTGGGGACATGAAGGGGCAAACAATATTTCCACTTAACAAAACAGGTTATGAAAAAGAACATCATTCTTGGGGTTGCATTCTTCTTAATGTCACTCCAGCAGTTGGCCGCCCAGAACAGCATTCAGCCAAACGCTTCTGTGGCGAAGCGCTTCGAGGAATCGTTTGAAGGCGCAAAGAACGTACAATGGGTCTCCTTGCCCAAAAAGGTAACTCAGGCGCAATTCGGTTACAAGGGTGGTAGTTGGCTTGCATACTTTGATGACGCCGGAAACCTGATCACTTTCGGAAGACGCGTAAAATCTATTAATGATCTTCCCCTGAAAGTGCAAGATGGTTTGCGAAGGGCAAAATCCCGGCTGGAAAAAAAATCTCCGGCTTTCGAGATCGCCATTATTTATGAGATGATGAAAGACGAAGCAACGCTCTACTACGTCACTATGCAAAACGACGCTAGCCGCGCAACCTTCTCCATCAATACTGATGGTATGGCCAAGCTTGAAAACAAAAAGTCGCGCACTGTTGAGCCTAAAGTTCCGAAAAAAGCTCCGAAAGATGCGATCGCCCGGAAAAATTAACGCCAGTGATGACAGAAACCCTTCCGAGACCGGAAGGGCTTCTGTTGTTTCCAAATCCCTTTTGAAAAAATAGCCATGCGGATGGGTTACCCCGACAGCCACCCTTCATCAAGCAAGAAAATACCAAACATTATGAGCCACCTTACTATCAAAGAAAAAACCGTTTTGTCGCTGGTATCGTCCGGACTTACGACAAAAGAAATTGCGGACGCATTGAACATTAGCCACCACACTGTGGAATCGCACAGGAAAAATCTTCTGCGCAAATGCAGGGCAAAAAATTCCGCCGAGCTAGTCCAGAAAAGTTTTACCACTATGGATTCCAGGGGTGCCATCATTGATCCTACATAGTTTTGGTTGGTTTGGTTAAAGGGCAGGGTGCTCCAGGACGTGGAACATCCTGTTTTTTTGCCTTTTAAGCGGGTATGAAGGAGAAAAACGCGGACTATTCCAAAAAGACATCAATACCTGAGTTCAGGTATTGATGATCTCATAAAAAATCGCAAACTTGAAATAGCGAGCTAAGTGAAAGGGCAGGGTAAGGGGTGGAACGATGAATTTGGCCCGGAGAATCTAACCACCTGCTTTAGAGTTTAAAAGAACATATTCAGTCGGTTTACGAGGATTCTGAAATATTTAATTAGCGTGGGCATGTGAGAACATTGACGCGAAGGAAAATGGACCCCAATCAGATTTTTGTCACGCCACGTGAGAAAGAGGTAATGCTTTTACTTGCCCATGGTCTTTCTTCCAGAAAGATCGCCCTTGAGATGGGATCAGTTTTCATACCGTTGAAAGTTTCCGAAAAAAATTGCTTCACAAATTTAAGGTGAAAACCACCATTGAAATGGTGTTGAAGGCCGGCAATGTATTGCCACAAGAGTTCTGGATCAACCAGGCAGCGATTGACGTGAGCCATTAGCTGTTCAAATTTTTAAAATCACGGATCTATGCCATTGTTCATGGACTTCCATAAAGGTTTACATGCTTCCGCAGAGGAGGTGAAAAAAGCCCATATTACCGATGAGGCGGTTCAAAGTAAATATGGTGTGATATACCACCAGTTTTGGGTTATTAAGGCCAAGTATGATCCAGAGAACATTTTCTGCATTAATCAGAATATAAAACCGCGCTGAAAGGTGCAAAACCGTATTTCTTCAAACTCTTAACTAAAAAACTCCATGTCTATGAAAAACTCTTATTCATCTTCATCCAGAAGGAAGTTCGTAGGAACACTTGCTGCCGGCGCAGGTTTATTGGCTGCCATGCCCGGGCCCGCTCTCGGAAATCCGACCGTGAACAATGCCGTGCCGGACGCGGCTGCATGGTTTAAAAAAATTAAAGGAACTCACCGTATCGTTTATGATGCAACCGAACCGCACAATGGATTTCCAATGATCTGGACCTGGGTTTACTACAAGACCAACAACGAAACCGGATCGCCCGATAACGACCTGACAGCGATGGTTGTGTTGAGACACAATGCAATTCCCTATGCCATGGAAGACAGGTTGTGGGAAAAATACAAGCTTGGCGAGGTTTTTAAGATCAACGACAACCATACCAACGCTCCGTCTGTGCGCAATCCATTGTGGATACCAAAAGAAAAAGATTACCCCCTGCCTGGAATTGATGGAATAAAAACGCTTCAGGATCGCGGTGCAATGTTTTGTGTCTGCAACATGGCCATTTCTGTATATAGCGGATTCGTCGCCCAGAGCATGAACCTGAATGCAGAAGAAGTAAGAAAGGATTGGCTGAGCGGCATATTACCAGGTGTGCAGGTCGTACCTTCCGGTGTCTGGGCTGTCAGCCGTGCACAGGAAAAGAATTGTGCATACTGCTATGCCGGCGGATAGAACCGGTAATCGGTAAACAGTAATTGGTAATCGGCATACTTGGGCCGATATGTGCGGCTGCATCGTAGGGACGCATAATCTTGCGTCCCTACCACCCAACACACATCCAGCCCATGAAAAATTTTGCCAACGAGTAAACAGCCAAAAGCAAATAAAATTTATGAGACATTTCATCGTACTTATGTTAATTCTCTTTTCAGCGCAGGCGTTTTCGCAAACAAAACCACTTCGCATTCTCTTTGATATTACCAGTAAGGATACCCTGACGCATCAGGCCGTGTTGCGCCATGTGAAGGGTATGGCTACTGCCTATCCGGATGCATTGCTTGAGGTAGTGATCTACGGAGGTGCCTGGCCTATGGTAGTAAATGGTAAAACTTCCGGTAAAAGCGTTGTTGAAAAATTAGCGCAGCAGAAAAATGTATCCTTTAAAATTTGCAGCATTACAATGGAAAGGTTTAATGTTGAAAAATCTCAACTTATAACCGGGGTTCAGGTAGTGCCCGATGGTATTATTGAAATTGTCACGAAACAAGGAGAAGGGTGGGGCTACATAAAAGAATCGCACAATTAAATTCGACAAACACCCATGAATGAAAATTTCCAGGAACGACCTGAATTTGTTCGCAGTGTTCAACTGGTTCTCCTGATGGTGGTGTTTTCCCTGATCTTGATTGCGGCCGCCTGTGGATTGTTTTTTTTTCCGGATTTCCGGAATGCACCGGAATCGAATTCCACTATGGTATTAGTTGCTGGCCCGAAACCGGAACCGGAAGTTTGGCAAGCACCCGATTCCACGTTAATTCCCATGACGCCGGAGGGAGACCTGATCCGCTATGGAAAGGATCTGATTGCCCATACCGCTAAATATCTCGGGCCAAAAGGAAAAGTCAAAGCTATCAGCAATGGAATGAATTGCCAGAATTGCCACCTCAAATCGGGGACGAAACCATTTGGCAACAATTATGCTGGTGTAGCTTCGACCTACCCGAGATTTCGCGCGCGATCGGGAACAAATGAAACCATGGAAAAAAGAATCAATGACTGTATCGAACGCAGTTTAAATGGACAGAAGCTCGACGAGAACAGCGTGGAAATGCGCGCGATCATTTCCTACTTTCACTGGCTTGGCAAAGATGTAAAGAAGGGAGTGATTCCTCCAGGAACAGGTTTAAGTGCGCTGCCATTTCTGGAAAGACCCGCCGACCCAGCGAAAGGAAAGTTGGTATACACAAAACATTGCCAGCTGTGTCACGGTGAAGAGGGAAGGGGTACCAAACATGCTGACAGCCTGGAATGGAGGTATCCCCCGGTGGCAGGATTGCAAAGTTACAATGTTGGCGCGGGTTTGTACCGCCTTTCAAGATTAGCGGGTTATGTCAAAAGCAATATGCCGAATGGCACTACGTACGACAACACTGTTTTGTCGGATGAGGAGGCCTGGGACGTCGCTGCCTACATCAACTCTTTGCCCAGGCCTGTAAAACATTTTCCCGGTGACTGGCCAGTGCTCGCTACCAAACCTTATGATCATCCGTTTGGTCCTTACGCCGACGGTTTTACCGACACTCAACATAAATACGGTCCCTTCGAGGAGATTGCCGCGAAGGGCGGGGGGCAGTTTAGCGAAGTGAAAAAAGCGAATTAGTCGCAGCATTCACTATTCACCAAAGTAGCCAGCAGCAATCAGATCAAAGCGAAAACCTATAAGCCGCAGTCGCTCACTCACGATTAACGAAGGGAACGAGGAAGGATAAGAACACAGCGAAAGATCTTTGAGTCGCAGTTGCTCATTCACCATTCACGATTCACCATTCACGAAAGGAGACAGCATCAATCAGAACAACGCGAAAATCCATAGGCCGCAGTCGCCCACTCACCACTCACCATTAAAATCTCAACGTAAACACTGTTCTAACATCCGGTTCGGATTCGACTGTAATGGAGCCGTTGTGCATTTGCATGATCTGCCGTGACAGGCTCAGGCCAATACCGGATCCGGTTCTTTTTGTGGTGTAGAAGGGCACGAAGATATGCTCTAAAGCCTCTTTGATGATACCCGGGCCGTTGTCGATCACCTGGATCTTTACGGTGCTTTCATCATAGTGTCCGATCAGTTCAAGGCGCGGGTTTTCTGTCTCAGTCAAAGCTTCGATCGCATTCTTAAGCAGGTTGATCAGTACCTGCTCAATCATCTCAACATCGGCTTGAATGGTGAGGTATTCCGAACTGCATTCGCAGTGAAAGGTTATGTTTGTTTTTTTTAATTCCTGTTTCATCAGCTGCGCTACTTTTTCGATCACATCCTTCAGACGAACCACGCTAATCTTCGGCTTGGGAAGAGATGTATATTCCCGATAGGCGTCGATAAACTTGATCAGGCCCTTGCTGCGATTTTCTATAGTGCTTAACCCTTCCCTGAGATCCTCTGCACCTTCTTCTTTTAATTCAAAGTGGCTGTTCTTTCGCTCCATGTCGTGATCGAGGATTTCCCGAAGCGTAGAGGTCAGTGAAGAGATTGGGGTTATTGAATTCATGATCTCATGGCGCAGCACGCGTGTCAAATTCTGCCACGCCTCAAGCTCCTGCTTTTGCAATTCCGGCTGGATGTTCTGTAACGTCACCAGCTTCACATCGATACCGCGTATCCGCAGCTCAGTGGATTGTATGGTCAGATATAGTTCATTACCGCCTTTGTATAACTCACTTTTTCCCGTGCCCACGCTGTTGAGCGCGTGGTATAGTTTCGGATTGATCTGAATCAGTTCGCGGATGTTGCGGATGGAATTAGTGCCGATAAATTTTTTCGCATTGGCATTCATCAGTTGAATATTTCCATCGGTATCATAGGAGAGAATACCAGTTCTCACCTGTTGAACCACAGAATTGAGGTATTGCCAGTGCTCCTCCTTTTCAGATCGCGCTTTCCTGAAGGCTTCGAGCACTTCATTGAAAGCAATATTGAGGTCTTTGAAACTTTTTCCCAGTTTATTGTCCGACGCGAATCCCGAGATAAAATCAGAGTACTTCACTGATTCCAGAAAACGAGTCAGCTTCCGGTTGGTCTGGCTGACAAAGCGGAAGATATCCACCAGCTGAAAAATAACAATAGCGAAAGTGAGAATGGCTGCGAAAAGCATGTTCGGCCGTGTTATCATAAAAGAAAACATGACCATAGAAAGTCCCAGGAAGGTCACCCGGAAAATCAGACGGGTGCGAAAGTCTTTAAAGTTCAAAGTTTAAAGTTCAAGGTTCAAGGTTCAAAGTTAGCGATTTAATCAGGTTGCGCTTGTGTCCTGAGGCCTACGTGTTAAATTTTTAAGCGTTGAATACCTTCAGATTCAGTATTAAGCACAAATGTTCAGCCAGAAACTTTGAACCTGGGACTTTGAATTTTGAATGGGTTACAATCCATATTTCTCAAGTCTGCGGTAGAGGGAGGACCGTGTAAGTCCGAGTTCGGAGGCGGCTTGTGTGATGTTGCCATTGTATTTTTTCAATACTTTCCGGATGAGCAGTTTTTCAACCTCTTCCAGGTTAAACTGTTCGAGATTTACCTGGCCATCTTCTTTTGTAGCGGACGGAGTGAAATTGAAATCTTCGGGCTGCAATACAGATCCATTGCTCAGGATCACTGCACGTTCGATAGAGTGTTGCAATTCACGGATATTTCCAGGCCACGGATGCTTGTGCATGCGCGACACAGCGGCCTCACTGATCTTGCTTACGCTCTTCTGATATTTCTCCGCATAATGTTTCAGAAAATGACTGGCCAGCAAAGGGATATCCTCGAACCGCTCTCTCAGAGGAGGAACTTCAATTTCAATTGTATTGATCCGGTAAAGCAGATCCTGTCGGAAGCGGTTTTCCTTTACCATGTCATAGAGTGGCATGTTCGTGGCGCAGATCAAACGGATATCGATCATCGTGTCCTTGTTAGACCCGACGCGGCTTACCTTTCTGTTCTGGAGGACAGTGAGAAGTTTTGCCTGTAGAGGCATGGAGAGATTTCCGATCTCATCGAGGAACAGTGTGCCGTTGTTGGCAAGTTCAAACCGGCCAGGCCTGTCTTCCCTGGCATCTGTAAAAGCCCCTTTTTTATGTCCGAAGAGTTCGCTTTCAAAAAGTGTCTCGGTTATTGAACCCAGATCCACACTGGCAAAGTTTTCATTCTTGCGCGATGAATTTCTGTGGATGGCGCGGGCGATCACTTCTTTACCTGTGCCGTTCTCACCGAGTATGAGCACATTGGCATCTGTTTTGGCTACGCGGTCAATAGTTTGAAATATTTTCTGCATCGACGTACTGTGTCCGATGATCTCGCTGTAGCGTGAATGCAGCGCCTGATTGATCTCGTGGTTTTTGATCTTCAGATTCTCGATCACATCGCGCGATTCGCGCAGCCGCATAGCGGAATATAGTGTGGCGAGCAATTTTTCATTTTCCCAGGGTTTCAGAACAAAATCTGTGGCGCCCGCTTTGATAGCTTTCACCGCCATTTGGATGTCGCCATAGGCGGTGATGAGCACGACCACTGCCGAGGGGTCGATCGTCAGAATTTTCTCCAGCCAGTAATAACCTTCGCCTCCGCTGCTCACATCTTTTGTAAAGTTCATATCAAGAAGGATTACATCGTAATCCTCCTGGTTCATCAGGGCGGGTATGGCTTCGGGATTTTTTTCGATGTCTACCTGCACAAAATGCCGCTTCAGGTGCATGCGGGCAGCTTTCAAAAGATCTTCGTTATCATCTACAATCAGTATCTTACCATGTTTGTTATCAGCCATACAAGAAGGTTTGTGCGGTTTAGGTGCATTGGGTTGAACAATTTGCCCGCTAATGGGCAAACTATATACCGAAACAGAAAAAGGTGGATTGCAGCGTGGAATGCGCCATACCCTATGACGGAGGAATGCAAAAATGTTCGCAACCGGACATCCCCGTTCACATGTGAACGAGCAGTTTTTACCCTTTCGGCATTAAACAGGCTGAAAAAGAGGATATACCAGTTGGCACGTTTGTTGGCAATGGGGTTATCCTGAATCATTCCCAGGCGATGCAGAGCGAGGATATCATAGAATCAAGCATGGATAAGAAGATCAAAAAGAAAATATGGACGGTAAAAAGAATTGCAACCTATGCAGGGATTGCGCTTTTCACCGTGTTTGTTGGATACCAGTTTATTTTTGCAGACAGGCGCTCTAAGTTAAAAATAGAGCGTGAAAAGATCACTATCTCTATCGTTGAAAGAGGTGTTTTCCAGGAATTTATTCCGCAGACCGGGACTGTTGAACCGAGCAAGACCGTTTACCTTGATGCTGTGGAAGGGGGAACCATCAAAAGGGTGGTGGCTGAAAGTGGCGCCATGTTAAAAGAAGGGGACGTTATTCTCGAGTTAAGCAACCTTAACCGGGAATTGCAAGTCTTACAGCAAGAAGCGCAACTGAATGAAAGTATTACCCGGCAGCGGGATACAAGACTGGCTATTACCAGGAACGACCTGGAGCAGCGCCAAACGTTAGCGCTGATCGAAAATCAGTTACAGATCCTGGAACCACAATACAACCGGCAGAAGCAACTTTTTGAAAAAAAATTGATCTCTAAGCAAGATTTTGAAAAAACAGAAGCGGATTACAGGTATAACATTGAACGCAGGCGCATCACGTATGAAGTATATAAGAATGATTCGCTTGACCGTATCCGCCAATTGCGTGAGTTGAGCTATTCG
The DNA here is from genome assembly GCA_040902445.1 of Cyclobacteriaceae bacterium. GTDB lineage: Bacteria > Bacteroidota > Bacteroidia > Cytophagales > Cyclobacteriaceae > Chryseosolibacter. The sequence goes on from JBBDXJ010000193.1 coordinate 22,494, forward strand.
GAACACAAAATGACCGAGAGTCTTGTAGGCGTCGGTAAAATCCTTGATAATCTTGTAATTCGCGCTCCTATCGACGGCCAGCTGTCACGCCCTCAGTTGGATCCCGGTCAAAATATAAACCCGGGGCAGCGCATGGGGTGGATAGATGTTGTGGGAAGTTACAAAGTAAAAGTGCCGATCGATGAATTGTATCTGCCGCGCATAACCACCGGGCTAAAGGCTACAACCACTTTTAACAATAAAGATTATGAATTGGTGATCACCTATAAATATCCCGGGGCAACCAATGGAAGGTTTGAGGTAGACATGAATTTTACGGGTGATACTCCGCCAGGCATCATCAGGGGATTATCCCTTCGTTTGAGAATTCAGCTGAGCCAGTCGTCGGAAGAATTGCTCCTGCCTGTTGGAGGTTTTTACAAAGATACAGGTGGTAATTGGGTATACGTGGTGGAGGGAGACCAGGCTGTAAGAAGAGACATTAAACTCGGAAGAAAGAATACGGAGAATTTCGAAGTATTGGAGGGTCTGGAACCGGGAGACCAGGTGATCACTTCCTCATATGAGAACTTCGGGGATAATGAAGTATTACTCCTGAATTAGGCCGATCGCGTAACCTTTTGACAAAACTGAAGTAACCAAATAGAACTATAGTCTCACCTCGTACATCATATCAATAATCAATAATAATCGCCATGATCAAACTAAAAAACCTAGAGAAAATTTACACTACTGAAGAAGTAGAAACCACCGCGTTAAACAACATCAACCTTGAGATCAAGGCTGGTGAGTTCGTAGCCATTATGGGTCCGTCCGGATGTGGTAAATCAACTTTGTTAAATATTGTTGGTTTGCTGGACAATCCTTCAGGGGGTGAATATTATTTTGGTGAGCATGAGGTAGCGAAGTACTCTGAGCGCCAGCGCGCGCAACTCCGTAAAGGGTCCATCGGTTTTGTGTTTCAAAGCTTTAACCTGATCGATGAATTAACGGTTTTTGAAAACGTAGAACTTCCCTTGTTATATCTGAAGGTCCCTTCCGGCGAGCGCAAGCAAAGGGTGGAAGAAGTTCTCGAACGCATGAATATCATGCACAGAAGAAACCACTTTCCCCAGCAATTATCAGGCGGTCAGCAGCAGCGCGTAGCTATTGCGCGTGCCATCGTCGCCAAACCAAAAGTGATACTTGCCGATGAACCTACAGGTAACCTTGACTCTGCCAACGGCGAGGAAGTAATGAAGCTTCTCTCTCAGTTGAACGAGGAGGGAACAACTATCATCATGGTGACCCACTCTCCCTATGACGCCAACTACGCGCACAGGATCGTTAACCTGTTCGACGGAAAGGTAGTAACTGAGAATATCAAGGAACACTTCCATATTTAGCCCCCAACCCCCTGAAGGGGTCTGCTGCTATGAGCTGATAGTTTGACTTGCTCGTAGCTCGAGGGTAGAAACTTCAGGCTTTACACCAAACAAGTCAGGCCGATTATGGCGATCGAATACGCCAGACTATTTTGCAAGCCTTCCGGGAAACCGGAAGGCTTTTTTTTTGGCCCGCCCCGCCCCTAAATCCCCTGAAGGGGACTTTAAAAGCGTACACTGGGTTGTACAATTATGAACAGGAACGAATCGGGCTCCCCCGAAAGAACTGTGATGAGCCAATAAATTCAAATGGCATATTTATTGGCATTCTA
>JBBDXJ010000194.1:0-24171 GCA_040902445.1 Cyclobacteriaceae bacterium
TAAGGAGTAGCGTGCCATACCAAAATCTTCATCGTGATAATATGCCCCGAAGAAGTCTGTATATTTTCCAAAGACATGATAGGATTTATAGCCGCCGAAATTGTTGTTCTCGTACAACGAAATGTCTTTGCCGTTGTCGGGATTGATGGTCCAGTCAGAGTATTCTCCGCCGTGGCCGAGATAGCGGTTCCCCGGGTAAACAAACTCGAGATTGCCCCGGGATTTGAGACCGGTATTCATCCAGGTGTAGTACGGTTGTTCCAGCGGTGTTGAATTGTTCCAGAAAGAACGGGTGGTAAAGTAAGCTTTGTCTTTCGGCAAGTTGATCTCAATAGTCCAGTATGTTTGGGTAAGCAGGTCCAACGTGCCGATGAAACAGCTGACACTTCCATCTTCTTTCGTTTCAGTCAGATAATCCATCGGTGTAGCACAATTCGGTGTATGACCGATGATGCCGTAGTTCGCCTCGATACCCCCACTGGTCCACGGTCCGCGCATTGCGACATCGCGGAACTTTATTACCTGGTTATAGTAGATAAAAGGTTTGCCTGTGGACTTCTCCCACGCCGCCCAGATCTTCCCGCCAATCTCGGGAAGCACCATAACTTTAATAAACTCATTTTCAAGTTCCACAACCTTCCATTCTTTTTGCACTGGCGTGTTGGTATAACCATCAAACCTGTAGTAGGGATATATTTTGCCTACATCCGCAATCGGATTGGGATCTGAAAAATCATAGGTTTTGAAAACTCTTTTTGATTCTTTTATGGTCGCAGGTTTGTTTTGAGCTTGCGCTGTCCAACAGAAAAAGAAACTAAAAACAATGAGTGTAATTCTTTTCATAAATTCATCTTAATTCAATTCAAATTGTCAATCTAACCGCTGTCCTCTTCGCGAATTTTGCGTGGTCAGTGGAACGGGTCGATTGTGTTTAATCGAAAATCTCCCTTCGAAGCCGCAGCGTCCACGAGGCGTGAGACACTGCGGGGCATGTATCTGCCATGGACCGTGGACTATCGACTATGGACTTTTCAATACGTCTTCAACGCTCCACCATCACCCATTTCCTTCAGCAACTTTTTCAGACCCTCGATATTCCGGGCCAGCACAACCTTTGCGTCTTCATCGTCTACGTGGCTGAGGACGCCGATGGTGCCCTTGTATCCTGAATCTTTTAATTGTTGTAACATTCCCAATTCGCTATCTCCCAGGCCAATGGTAAGGATCATTGGGCCATCAGTCTTCATACCATTAATGTTTACAGTGGAGAGATAGGGCTTCATGAGATTGAGCAATTTCGGAAAGTCTTTTACCTGGTGACGCGCGTGGTGAAAATTATATACCATTCCAATATCCTTTGCGCCGAGGGTTTGAATTATCCTTACCTGGTTTTGGGGCTCACCAAACCAACTGCCATGGTTGTACAGGTGTACGCTGCATCCGATCTCTCTTGCTTTCTTGTTGATAAGGTCGATAGCGGCGACAGCTTTTTGTAATTTTTCGGTGTCAGGAACATCTGCAAAGACGCGATCATTAAAACTAACCCACAATTCAGTTTTGACCCCATTTTCCTTTAAGGTTTGAAGAATGAAATTATTGGATTCATCTAAAATTTCACCTGATGATCCCCCATTGATCCAGAACCAAACCGATTTCAGTTTGATACCATTCTTTTTCAATGTTTGGATTTCTTCTTCCATAGTGGGGAGGTGTTCCTCTCTCCAGTCGTACGCAAGTTGGGTGATGCCAAGGTCCTTCAGCATTTCAGCGCGTTCTCCGGGAGTTCTTTTCATTTTATCGAACGGCACAATGCACCAGGCCACGAGGTTTTGTTTTGAAAATAAAGGTGCGTCATTTTTCTTCTGCGCCGGGGCGGACGGCACCCAAAGTATGGTGCAAAGGATGAAGGAAGTGATGGATTTCATATTGATAGAGAAATTAGCCTCAAAGGGTAAAAATAGAAAATTTGTTGGACAGCCGATCCTTAGGCAGATTCCTTCTTGTATTCGACTAAGGATTCAGGGGGTTTCCCGTATGGTCATTTTTCTACCGGTTTCCCGTATGGTCATTTTTCCACAAGCAGGAAGCTCCTCCGGAGCTGAAATCTTCGTTGATTCCGTTTTCCAATTCGCATGAGGCGCAAAGGACCACGTTATCGCCTTATCAAAGCCGACAGCGTGCGTTGGCGGGGGTCTCACGACTGACGACTCACGATCAACGACTCAACAACCTCTAACAACTTCGGCTCTTCTGTCTCCCAATAGACTGAGCTAGGTTCTGCGGTATAGAAGGTCTTTTCCATCATTTCCCTGTAGATCTGTCCCGCATCAAAATGAGTGGAATCAAAAACAACCGCAGCAGAATAGGGTTGACAGAAATCCACCCATGGCTTGTGGTTCACCAGGAGAATTGGCAGCTTGAATCCGAGATATTCATAAAGTTTCGTGGGAATAGAATTCATTGTCGATGGATTGACCCGGTAAGTGATCAGGCCGAAGTCAGCCTTGTGGATGTGTTTAAAGATCTCGGAATGCGGAGCGGGACTCTCATTTGCGATGAGTTCAATAAACGGTCTCGGTTTTAACAACTGCCGCAATTTATCCAGAACGTTTTTATGAGAGCAGAATCCGATAATAGTGAACCTAAAACGCTCATCAATAACATGTAATTTTACAGCAACGTCGACGGCCGCAAATACACCAGTGGTTTCCGCCAGCGTGCCGGAAAAGATGAGATTTATCGTCGTTTTGGAGGGCAATGTCAGCCGGATCTTTGGGGTCGTGTCAACCCTGCGGACTTTATTTTCCAGTACCGTACATTTTTTACCTGGAAACTTCAATTCCTGCTCATACCCTTTTTCAGCGAGAAAAAAGTGGTCGACATATCTGGCGGTCAGGTTTTCCTTGCCCCTTACATAAAACGCTACGAACGGTTTTAACACCATGGGGAAGGCGGGAGTGTACAGAATATTCCAGTAGTAGTTTTCCTGAACATCGTAGATGATCCGGCATTTCTTTACGAGTTTCATGAACACGGCGAGATATAGTAACTCGTGTGTCGCGATGATGAATATATCCGGCTTCAGCTGCAAAACCTTAATGAATATCCGCCAGGGCGCCATCAGCCTGCGAAGGCTTACCCGACGAAAGGTTTTGATCGGATGTTGTTTGACTTTCGAATTTTGGATTGCTGCCGATTCGCAACCGATGATGTGGACGTGATATCGACCGGTGGTGGCAAGGCTGAGTCCGATCTTTTCGTACATACGGGAGTCGTCGATTGGCTTAAGTACCGATGCAATAACTATCGTACTTTTATTCGAATCGGGCATTCCAGGTTGTAAAGGTTAACCGTTAATCCTTAATATTGCCATTTATTGCAAATTACAATTAACCGACTTAAAATGGAATTAAGACAGATCATCGAAAAAGCGTGGGAAGACCGGACTTTGCTTCACGATGCCGCAACCCAATCTGCTATTCGCTCCGTCGTGGATAGCCTGGATAAAGGCGCCATTCGTGTTGCGGAACCTGTTGACGGCGGCTGGAAGGTGAATGAATGGATAAAAAAAGCTGTGATTCTTTATTTCCCCATTCAACAAATGGAGACCATAGAAGTCGGAATTTTCGAATTTCACGATAAGATCCCGTTAAAACGCAATTATAAATCGCTGGGAGTGAGGGTGGTACCTCATGCAATTGCCCGTCATGGGTCTTTTGTCAATAAAGGCGTGATCATGATGCCCTCATACGTAAATATCGGAGCGTATGTAGATGAAGGTACCATGGTTGACACCTGGGCTACGGTGGGGAGCTGTGCCCAGATCGGAAAGAACGTTCACCTCAGTGGAGGTGTTGGAATAGGAGGGGTGCTTGAACCTGTTCAGGCATCTCCCGTTATAATTGAGGATAATGCTTTTATTGGTTCCAGGTGTATCATCGTTGAGGGCGTAAGAGTGGGAAAGGAGGCTGTTTTGGGGGCTAATGTCGTGCTAACTGGTAGCTCAAAGATCATTGATGTAACAGGCACTCAGCCGGTTGAGCATAAAAATTATGTGCCCGAAAGGTCGGTTGTCATTCCGGGCTCTTATTCGAAGGAATTTCCGGCGGGCGAATTTCAGGTACCCTGTGCGCTAATCATTGGGAAAAGGAAAGAGAGCACCGACAAAAAAACTTCCCTAAACGAGGCTTTGAGGGAAAATAGTGTGTCTGTATAGTGGAGTGGCCTTTGGTCCTTGGCATTTTCTAACAGCCAAAAGCCAACAGCTAACAGCCAATTCTGGCACACGTTTGGTTTTTATCATTCGTTACATATCCGATTAAAATTTTGAATGCTAAATTTGCAATAGTAAACGTTCCAATGATCAGAACTTCTTTATGGTTTTTGTTATTCATAGTCCTCGCCGGTCTCGGCGGCAGGAGGAATGATGTGTATATGCAAGTGCCAAATGAAAGCTTTGCACGGGGAGAAACACTGCATTTCAAAATGACATATGGCATCTTTACGGTCGGCAGAGGCAGCGCCAACATCCATCCCAACTACTTCAGGTTAAATAACCGCGATTGTTTTAAAGTAGATGTTTTCGGAAAGACCGTAGGTATGGTCGACTGGGTTGCTGATGTAGATGACCAGTGGGGAGCTTATATCGATACCGCAGCCCTGGTGCCCCACATGTTTTATCGCAAGCTCCGGGAAGGTCGTTATCGCAAAGATGAACAAACCTATTTTGATCACGAGAATAAAAAGATCAGCGTAAAAGTCGCCGACAGAAAAACTGGGAAATTCAAAGAACCGAAAATGTACGATGCCCCGGCCCATGTGCGCGATATGATCGGAGGATTTCTTTACCTGCGCATCATGGATTTTTCCGAACTGAAAGTCAATGATACAATTGTCGTGAAAGGTTTTTTTGAAGATGAATTTTACGCCATGCGCATTGTTTATAAGGGCAAAAAAGCCATCAAGACCAAGTTGGGAAGGATCCGGACGCTGGTATTCAGACCCATCATGCCCAAAAACCAACTCTTCGACGGTGAAGATTCCATCACAGCTTATTTTTCCGACGACAAGAACCGGATCCCTGTAAAGATCGATGCGGAAATGTTTATAGGTAGCGCCGGTGTCGAACTCACCGCCTACTCCGGCCTTCGCAATCCCCTTAACGTGGTAAGGAAATAAGGGCATAAGGGACATAAAGTCGGCAGCTGTTCGGTTATCTCCGATCCCACACGTTTCCCTTATTCCCTTATGACCCTTATTTCCTTATGTCCCTATTTCCTTATATACTTATACACCTATATACTAATACTAACATGCTAAAAGAATTCAAGGAATTTGCCATGCGGGGAAATGTGATTGACCTCGCCGTAGGACTAATCATCGGGGTAGCTTTTGGAAAGATTGTTACCTCGGCAGTGAGTGATCTGATCATGCCTTTGATCAACCCACTTGTTCCGGGTGGTGACTGGCGTGCGATGGAGGTGGGACCAGGTATGAAGATGGGTTCTTTTTTAGGAACCGTACTAGACTTTTTCTTTATAACGTTTGCTGTGTTTATTATCGTGAAAACCATCAATCGCTTAAAGAAGAAAGAAGAATCAAAACCCCCGGGCCCGGCAGAACTTCCTCCCGATGTAAAACTTCTCACCGAGATCAGAGACATCCTGAAGGCCAGGGCCTGAATGTGTTTCTAGCATCGGGGCGCAAACATATCGGGCATGATTAGCGGTATTTCAGATTTGGTATTTCCTCTCTGATTTCGATGTTGTGTGCTTATGACGTAAGAACCGGGTAAGATCTCGTATCCGATTGAGTTGCCTGCATCTCCGTTTTTTTGTAAATTACTTAGATAGCGCCCAACTAATTATATTACTCTAAGACCTTCTGGTGGCAGATCAACGGATAGCGCGTAAACAATCCGTTCAATCAAACTAAAAGTGAGGCGGGACTAACAGCTTCCCTTATATCCCTATATCCTTATACCTATATACCTATATTTGTCAGCAAACACCTACTGAATGAAAAATATAGCTGTGATTGGTTCCGGCACTATGGGCAACGGTATCGCGCATGTATTTGGGCAAAATGGATTTAAAGTTTCTCTTGTTGATGTCGCCGCTGACGCCTTGAAGAAAGCCCTGGCAACCGTGGAGAAAAATCTTGATCGGCAGGTTGCCAAAGGAACTATCACTGAAGCGACAAAAAAATCCACGCTGGCAAACATCACCACCCACACGGATCTTAAGACGGGTGTCAGAGATGCTGAACTGGTTGTGGAAGCAGCCACCGAAAACACCGATCTGAAACTCAAAATATTTAAAGATCTCGATGAAACATGTGATGCCAGCACAATACTCGCTTCTAATACATCTTCAATTTCCATTACAAAGATTGCTTCTGTCACAAGAAGACCTGATAAAGTGATCGGCATGCATTTCATGAACCCTGTTCCTGTCATGAAACTTGTAGAGGTGATCAGGGGGTACAGCACTTCTGATGAAGTTACCGGGAAGGTGATGCAGCTTACAAAGACATTGGAAAAGATCCCTGTAGAGGTTAATGATTATCCGGGATTTGTTGCCAACCGCATACTTATGCCGATGATCAATGAAGCGATTTACTCCCTTTACGAAGGCGTTGCCGGCGTGGAAGAGATCGATTCAGTTATGAAACTGGGAATGGCTCACCCGATGGGACCGCTTCAACTAGCCGACTTTATCGGACTCGATATTTGCCTTTCAATCCTGAATGTTCTGCACGACGGTTTTGGAAATCCGAAATACGCACCTTGCCCTTTGTTGGTAAACATGGTCATGGCCAATCACAAGGGAGTTAAATCGGGCGCCGGATTCTACACTTATACTCCCGGAAACAAGGATTTGGTCGTTGCCCCGAGATTCAGGTAGGCCGTCATCGGGAGGCGTCAATCATTTACTTTACCTCGAATGTTAGAATGGATTTGTTTCTGGACACGAGATCGGAAATAAATGCTTTTTTATCTTTCGGCGAAATAATCGTTGATTTTCCCGTACCGTAAAATACTTCAATTCTACCGAAATAAGATGCCGCGGGGGAAGAAAGTGGACTCCACGTTTTACGAATGCGGTGAATGGATTTTATATTTATTCCAAGATCAATAACCGGCCAGCCCTTTACGAACAATTTGTCACTCGAAATGATGTAACGCGTCTTCAAAACTATTGTGACCAGAAACAATGCTATGGGCAACAAAAGGAGGATAACAGGCAGGAGCGCATTAGTTTTAGAAACAACAAAACCGAACAGCAGAGCTGCGGGCCCCCAGATCTCCCATCCGATCCTTGAACGATAGATTTTCACGTCTTTAGAAATTGATATTGTTGAAGATATCTAAAGGAAGTCTTTTTGCCAAATACTCCATTCATTGCGTGGCGATATCCACCATAAGAGTATTCGAGATACACACTTTCTAATTCAACTCTGTCATTTGCATAAACCAATCGGCTCCGAAGCACCTCACCCTTCTACATGCGCATATTAATTCCTGCCCTTTTTCAGCCTCTCCTAAAGGAGAGGAAAAATCGCGCATCACATTAATTCGTGCGCTGTCCCCATCGAATACTTCCATATGATGCAACTTATAGAAAATCTTACTTATATTTTATTGAAGCTCCATGTCAGTGACCACAATTTTCCGTTTACATTCACCTTTATTCGAAAGCCACCATCGCTTTAGCTATGGAATAAAGTCCCTCTCTCCTTCAGGAGAGGGATTTAGGGTGAGGTAGAACAGGCAATGAACCATCAGGTCCCTCCAAACTAGATAAGGATGATAAATCTCCTGGTTCGGTTTACACTCCCGCGCCTGCCCGCCGAAGCTTTAGCGCAGGAGGGATCAAGGGAGCCACCACCTTTCTTGGCAATACGTTCATTCAATGGCAACCTCCTTCGCCAATCCCATTGCATTAAAACGTATCACAAGCTTCTTCACAAGCGTATCTGTTGAAACCTTGCATGCGGGCGCTGGCTCAATAAAATAATAGAAGAATTTCTGGTTGCGCCTGGACAATTCGTTTTGATCCGGTTTCCCCAGGAGTTTTACAACCTGCATCTCGCCAAGCGATAACAATTTGTTTTTCTCTTCGTCAATTGCTTTTCGCATACCTGCGCGAATATTTTGGCAACCATTTTTGTCGTCCTTCCACTGCTCAAGATCCATCCCCTGAAGTTCGGGCACCGGTTTATCACAGGCGAAACAAAACAGTAAAAGAAAAATGCTAAGCCATTTGCAGTTGCTCATGTTGTTTTTGCAGGGAGTAAAACCAGGCGAAAGAGATTGAGAAATATATAAGCGACATACCATGGAACCACATCTGCCAGTCGAACCAGACGGTGAGAACACTCAATAGCAGGGGGTAGGTGAATATCCTGAGCCACTCGGCCCACTTCACCCACTTCCTCTGTTCGAACAACACGCCACAATTAACAACGGTGATGGTGATCAGCGCGGTAGTGAAAGTTTGTTCCGCCAGGGAAAATTTGCTCGCGTTAAATAGAAATAAAGCTGTTCCCGTCAGGCATAAAATATATTGAAAGAGCACATAGAGGTTCATTGGCAGAGGCGACGGAGTGTCGTATTTTTTAAAGCCCTCCTGATCAACTTCAGGTGCGGGCCGGTAGCCGCCGAGATAGTTCGGTAGCCAGCCTGGTTTCATAAAAAGATATTTAAGCCGGTCGCGCCAGTAGGGTATGCGTTTCAGATCTTTACTCATTTCAGCATAGTGGCTCATGTTAGCCCAGACCGCATTCCAGCTATTCAGCGGTTTGGTGATTCCGTACGTCGGTCGCTCTTCTTCCGCCTGAAAAGTACCGAACATACGGTCCCATATTATCAGTGAACCCGCGTGATTTTTATCAATGTATTTTGGATTGCGACCGTGATGTACCCGGTGATGCGAAGGAGTATTAAAAACCAATTCTATCCAACGTGGAAGTTTGTTAATAGTTTCAGTATGAATCCAAAACTGGTAAAGGGTGTTGAAAGCCGCAATCAAAACAAAATCAATTGTCTTAAAACCCAGCAAGGCGATGGGTAGGTTGAATGCAAAAGTCCAGACAACCTGAAGTGAACTTTGCCGCAGAGCTACTGAAAGGTTGTATTCTTCACTCTGATGGTGCACAACGTGGCCTCCCCAGAAAAGATTGATTTCATGACTCATGCGGTGAGCCCAGTAGTAGGCAAAATCCACCAATAGAATGAGAGATAACCAGTACCACCAGGTTGTATTATCTAACGTGAAAACTGCAAATTTTTCGAAGAGAACCTGGTAAATACCGATGCCAAAGATCTTCAGGAACAAACCCGAAAGTTGCGACGTTATTCCACAACTGATGTTGGAAATAGCATCCGGCAACCGGTATAGCTTCTGGTGGGTAAACCGTTCAACCAGCAATTCAATCCCGATCAGAACGAAAAAAATGGGAATGGAAAGAACGATTGGGTTTATGTTCAAAATGTTTCTGTTTATTTGCACCCAAATTTAATAACAATGACGCTTAAGTTGTTCAAGGCGATGTGGTTTCTTTCTGTCCTGGTAGTGTTGGTAAACCTCCTGTTTGTCTATGCCAGTTTACCGGAGGAGGTAATCGTGCGGGAAGAAAGGGTATCCGTCAGCAAAGAATGGTTGTTTTATATCCTCATGATCTCCATAGTGCTGATAAATTTACTGGTGTATCTCTTCAAAATGATGGCTCAGGACGAGGAGAACCTCAGATCATGGTTTCACGGGCTGATCATTGCGATCAATATTTTTCTCATCATTTCCATGCAAGCCCTGAACGTTTATAACAGCAACGAAATGTTCGACCATAACCGCGTTAACTTTTTTCTTACCGGAAGCCTCGGACTGATTGTCCTTTGGGCGGCTTTATGGCCTCTTTATCTGGTCTTCCAAAAATTTTTCTTTAAACAAGCTGTTTGAAGGCCTACATCTTAATGTCTGATTATCAATTATTTATACATATTTGGTTTATGAAAATTTGTAAATCTGCTTTTCGCGGAAATGATGCGATTCAACATAAAAATCGCTTTATTTAGTGCAGATTCAACATTTTTTAAGCTTTGTAAGTTGATTTTTTAATCTGTTGTCTGGTTTATCAATCCTGGAGTGTATGTCGAAATCTGAAAAATCACCTTTGGTGTTTGAATATAATGAAGCGAGCATAAAGTCGCTTGACTGGCGTGAGCATATCCGGCTTCGTCCTGGAATGTACATCGGAAAATTGGGCGACGGCTCATCAAAAGACGATGGTATCTATGTGCTTGTAAAAGAGGTGATGGACAATTGTATCGACGAACACATGATGGGTTATGGAAAAGTGATCGATGTTAAGATCAGTGAATCGCGGGTATCAGTTAGAGATTACGGACGAGGTATCCCACTGGGAAAAGTAGTGGATGTGGTCTCAAAGATCAATACAGGGGCGAAGTACGACAGTCGAGCATTTCAAAAATCGGTGGGGTTGAACGGTGTCGGTGCAAAAGCCGTTAATGCCTTGTCAAATTACTTTAAGGTCCAGGCATTCCGCGATGGACAAACAAAACTTGCAGAATTTAAGAAAGGTATACTTACTGCCGACCCGAGAGCAAGTAAATCAGAAGAAAGGAATGGAACACTGGTTGAATTTGCTCCCGACGAGTCGATGTTCAAACATTACCACTTCATTCCCGAATATCTTGATGATCTGATGTGGAACTATGCTTTTCTGAATGCAGGCCTGACCATCAATTACAACGGACGGAAATTCTTTTCCAAAGATGGTCTTCTGGATCTGCTAAAACAGAAAAGCAATGCTGAAGAATTGCGCTACCCCATTATCCACCTGAAAGGAGATGACATTGAAGTTGCGATCACCCATGCTAACCAATATGGGGAAGAATACCATTCATTTGTCAACGGGCAGAATACCACCCAGGGCGGTACCCACCTCGCCGCTTTTCGGGAGGGTGTGGTGAAAGGTGCTCGCGATTTTTACAAAAAGGATTACGATGCCGCAGATATTCGCGCAAGTATTATTGCAGCTGTGGCCATACGCGTTCAGGAACCTGTGTTTGAATCGCAGACTAAAACCAAACTCGGCTCTATTAATATAGCGCCGGAAGGGGCGAGCGTCCGGAATTTTGTCGTGGATTTTGTTTCGAAAGAACTAGAGATACACCTGCACAAAAATGCTGCGACAGCGGATGCGTTATTGAAGCGGATCATTGAATCAGAACGCGAACGCAGGGAGATCGCCGGAATAAAGAAGCTTGCCAATGAGCGCGCGAAGAAAGCTAACCTTCACAACAAAAAATTGCGCGATTGCCGCTTTCACTTCGACGATAGAAATGAAAAAGGCGTGGAGTCCATGATCTTTATTACTGAAGGTGATTCCGCCAGCGGCTCGATAACCAAATCGCGGGATGTCGGTACGCAGGCCGTGTTCAGTTTGCGCGGCAAACCCCTGAATTGTTTCGGACTCACTAAAAAAGTGGTCTATGAAAATGAGGAGTTTAACCTTCTTCAACATGCTCTCAACATCGAAGAGGGATTGGAGAACCTTCGCTATAACCAGGTGATCATTGCTACCGATGCCGATGTGGATGGTATGCACATCAGGCTTTTACTCATGACCTTCTTTTTACAATTTTTCCCTGATCTCGTGAAAGCGGGTCACGTGTTTATTTTGGAGACGCCCTTGTTTCGCGTTCGAAATAAGAAGCAAACGATTTATTGCTACAGTGAAAAAGAGAAGCAAAAGGCGATGCAAACGCTGGGTGGTAAAGTTGAGATAACCCGGTTTAAAGGATTGGGGGAAATTTCGCCTGATGAGTTTGGAGGGTTTATTGGCGAAAACATGCGACTTCAACCCGTATTGTTGCACGACAGCAACCTTCACAAGATCCTGGAATTTTATATGGGAAAGAATACACCAACACGTCAGGAATTCATCATCGAACACCTCCGTGTCGAGTTGGATAAAGTAGACAAGCAAGACGAGGAAAAAATCGTTCTCGAAGAACAAGAATCTGATTCAGTATAAATTAAATAGTCCGCACAAGTCCCTTTAGGGGATTTAGGGGCGGATTTAGGGGCTATGAGTAAAAAGAAAAAACATCTTCCCGCTCCCAAGCAGGAAAAACCAAGGGCAAGTATTGCCGATACCGGGAAGGCAGGAGGGGAGAACGGCAACAACGGTGGAGATGTAGTGCATTCGATCTCCCTGGATGGTTTGTATCAAAACTGGTTTCTCGATTACGCATCTTATGTGATTTTAGAGCGGGCTGTTCCGCGAATTGAAGATGGCTTTAAACCTGTGCAACGCAGGATCATGCACTCGCTCAAAGAGATGGATGATGGCCGGTTTAACAAAGTTGCCAACATCATTGGAAATACGATGCAATTCCATCCGCATGGCGATGCAGCCATCGGTGAGGCTATCGTAAATATTGGACAGAAAGATATACTTATTGAAACTCAGGGTAACTGGGGAGATGTACGCACGGGTGACAGCGCCGCCGCGCCCCGTTATATAGAAGCGAGACTTTCGAAGTTCGCACTTGAGGTCGTTTACAATGCGCAGACAACGGAATGGCAACTCTCCTACGACGGTAGGAAAAAGGAACCTGTTACGCTTCCGGTAAAATTTCCGTTGCTGCTGGCTCAAGGCGTTGAAGGTATTGCTGTCGGCTTGTCGACAAAAATTCTTCCTCACAATTTTTGCGAGCTCATTAAAGCCTCGATCGATGTATTGAAAGGAAAGAACCCCAAGATCTTTCCTGACTTCCCAACCGGTGGCACAGCGGATTTCTCCGAATACAACCAGGGGCTGAGGGGTGGCAAAATCAAGGTTCGCGCAAAGATTGAGATAGTAGACAAAAAGATTCTGACAATCAAGGAGATACCATTCTCCACCACAACTTCTTCTTTGATGGAATCCATCGTCAGGGCAAGTGAAAAAGGGCAGATAAAAGTTAAGCAGGTGGTCGACAATACAGCCAGGGATGTTGAGATCCTCATTCACTTGCAACCAGGTCAGTCACCGGAGATTGCAATGGATGCGCTATATGCATTCACAGATTGCGAGATCAGTATCTCACCCAATGCCTGTGTGATCGTGGAAGACAAGCCGCTGTTCATGACGGTCAACCAGATCCTGAAATACAATACCGATCTCTCGGTCAAGCTCCTCAAACAGGAACTTGACATTCGCAAGGAAGAGCTAATGGAGAAGATCCTGTTTTCTTCCATGGAGAAGATCTTTATCGAACACCGGATCTATCGCAACATTGAAGAAGCTGAAACCTGGGAAAAAGTTATCAGTATCATTGACAAGGGACTTAAGCCTCATAAAAAGAAATTTTATCGCGAGATCACGACGGATGATATTGTCAGACTTACCGAGATTAGGATCAAACGCATATCGAAGTTCGATGCTTTTAAGGCAGACGAAATGCAGCGTGACCTTGAAAAGGAACTGAAAGAAACCCATCATCATCTTCGTCACCTCACCGATTACGCGATATCCTATTTTCAGAATCTTCTGGAAAAATATGGCAAGGGACGTGAGCGGAAAACAGAGATCAAGGGCTTCCAGTCCGTCACTGCCGTGGAAGTGATCGCCAACAACCAGAAGCTGTATGTGAACAGCGCGGATGGCTTTGTCGGATACGGCCTGAAACGCGATGAATACATCTGCGATTGTTCAGAGCTGGATGATGTGATCGTTATCCGGAAAGATGGGAAAGCGCTTGTTTCCCGTATCCAGGAAAAAGGTTTTATGGGCAAGGATATTTTGTTCATCGGCATCTGGAAAAAAGGGGATGACCGCATGGTGTATAACCTGATCTATTCGGATGCCAAAACCGGCAAGGGCTTTGCGAAGCGCTTTAATCTTCCCGGAGTTATCAGGGATAAAGAATACGACCTGACACAGGGAGAAAAAAATTCGAAGATCCATCACGTCACCGGGAATCCGAATGGCGAAGCTGAAGTTGTGGAAGTGAAATTATCACCGGCGAGCACTGCGAGAAAAAAGATCTTCCAGTTTGATTTCGCAGACCTTGAAATAAAAGGTCGGGCCGCGCGGGGTAACATCATCACAAAATATCCTATCCGAAGGGTGGATTTTCTGAAAGCAGGATCGTCAACGTTAAGCAAGCTCAATTTATGGTACGATGCCGATTCCGGTCGATTGAATAAAGATCAGCGCGGAAGGTATCTGGGAAAATTTGATGGCGATGACAAGATCATTGCATTCATGCGCAACGGTTCCTATAAGATCACCAGCTATGAACTCAGTAACCGTTACGAGCCCGATCGTGTGCTTCACCTGGAAAAATTCCATCCTGAAAGAGCAATTTCGGCGGTGTATGTTGATGGCGACAGCAAGCAGTACATGGTCAAACGTTTCACAATCGAAACCAGCACGGCCGATAAGGAATTTATATTTATTTCCGAAGCCATAGGCTCCAGGTTAATTGTCGCAACCACATCCGAGTCACCCGAAATTGAGATCGAAGTGGGTAAAGGAAAGGACAAAGGGAAAAAGAATGAGACGGTTAACCTCGAAGAACTTGTTGATATAAAAGGTTGGAAAGCGCTGGGTAACCGGCTTTCAGAACACAAAATCACGAAGGTGACGCTCGTTCAGGATGATGAGCCCGGTTATGAAGAAGCCGGAGAGGACAACGAAGATGAGGTGGCTGAATCACAAAAGGATTCACAGTCGCCAAAAAAAAAAATCGAGTCAGCCTTCCCTCCACAAAGGCCGGAGCCTCCCGTCGGGGAGGACGGGCAAGTCATCCTCTTCGGGGAAGGGGAAAAACCAAAGCACCAGTCCCAGCCAACGCCGCGACCAAAAATCAAAGCCGAACAACAAAACCTCTTCGGCGAAAGCCCGGCCCGGCAGGAAAACAGCCGGCAAAAAAAAGAAAGTGAAACGAAAAGTGAAATAGAAGAAACCGATACCCCGCAGGTTGAGCAAGGGGTAAACAACATCCGGAACCCTGAAAACGAGGGAAAGTCATTTAACGTAGGGGAAACCATTGAATTTGAATTATAGGGTTTTTTTGGGCTTGAGCCGGTATTTATACAGGAGAACGGGCTGATTTTCAGCTTGTCCGGCAAAGCTTGTTCGCGTCAATATGCCCTGTATCTTTGTATTATGTTAAAGAACACCCTTCTCTTAGCAATGTTTTGCACGGCTTTTAGGCTATGTGCACAGGATAGTGCTATGGAGGCATGGGGAAAAGTTCTTGATGCTACTACTCACAAGGGCATTGAAGCGAATATCCACTACAGCAGTATCCCAACGGGCAGCATATATGGTCGTTTCGTTGACAGCACTTTTTCATTTCCGATTTTTGGGGTGGTAAAATATCAGATCACCGCGGAAGCAAAAGGATACAATCCGCGAACTGTAATTCTCGATCCTAAAGAAATTGATGATCACAGAGTCGTCCGGAATATCGTCTTAACACCTTCCGGGGAAGCCATCCGACTGAGTCACCTCAATTTTTCACAA
Source organism: Cyclobacteriaceae bacterium (assembly GCA_040902445.1). Classification (GTDB taxonomy): domain Bacteria; phylum Bacteroidota; class Bacteroidia; order Cytophagales; family Cyclobacteriaceae; genus Chryseosolibacter. Next base: position 15,544 of record JBBDXJ010000194.1, read on the forward strand.
GGTAAGGCTCATATCCAACCCCAATCCTATCAGGAGTTGGATGAGGTAGTTCAAATGATGAATGACAACGAAAAGATCGTCATTCAACTTGAAGGTCATACCGACAATCTGGGAAATGCAAAAGCAAACTTGAAACTTTCTGAAAAACGTGTTGAAGCTGTAAAAAAATACCTGGTCAGCAAAGGGATATCTAAAAACCGCGTGAAGACTAAAGCGTTCGGCGGAACACACCTGCTCACCAATGATATTTCGCCTGAAGCGAGAAACCTGAACCGCCGTGTTGAAATGAGGATCCTGAGAAGCCAATAGGCTTACCGGTATCCCTAAACCGATTTCTTAATTCCCAACTCCTGCTACTTCGTCGCCGGCTTTGGCCGTACCGTTGCTGGCCATCATACTTTGCTCCACTTCCCACGCATTCCAATACAATTGCAGTTGCTTCACCTCCTCGCTGAGTGTCGGATATCTTTCTGATAAAGATCCAGGGATCCTGGGCAAATGTCCTTTTGCCAGCTGGTGACGCGAAAGACCTCCCGACCATTCGAAATGCCCCGGGTCATAAAGTACTCTCCAACGGCCGCCCCACTGTAAACCCAGACGTTCACCGGCAAGCCCTATTTTCTTCCATAACTTATGATTATCCCAGACAGCAACAGAATCGACAACGGGTACAACATCCACAGCAATTCCGTATTGATGCCTGGATTTTCCTCCTGGCGTACTGGTATATTTTTTCCCCATGGCGTAATACTCGGCCTGCTTCGCGGGTGTCCTGTACGATTCTACAATCGCCACAGTGATACCAGCTTCATTGCAAACGCGGATCAGTTCCACGATCCTGTCGCGAAAGTAAGGGTGGAGAGCCTGAAGGTCGGCGATCATGGGGAGTGCCCCGCGGTTCTTTCCGTAATAAAAATTATCGACCGTACGCCATTGCTTCCATTCTATCACAGAATCGGCTGTTACAACCGCAGTTTCCGCAGCGGTGACGCGCGTAGTATCGAACAAAATCGATTTGTCAAACAGGTTTTCAATATACTTGCCGCTTACAGAGGCGGCGTCGGATTGTGCTGAAACAGAAAAAGAGGTAAGCAAAATGTGGCTGAGGAGCACTGCAAGAAAACGATCTTTCATAGGGGAAAGGAGCCTGATTATAAGTTTGGTAAATAAAATGAGAACCGCCAGCTGCGACCATAATGGCCTGAAAACCCCATAAATAGCCGCTGGCTAAAAGTCTTTACACGTTATTAAACCGCAAAATTATAAAAAAATTCCAAAGCTGAAAGGAAACAAAAAAAGCGCACCCGAAGTATGCGCTTTTTAATAGCAGTTTCGCTCTATCTTATCCGCCTTTTTCTTTTGTTTCAAGGTCCTTGGAAAGGTTGTCAAAACGAACCTTCAGTTCCTGATCTGATTGAAGCGACTTTCTTATGACGTTAAATGCTTTTAATCCGACAAAGTCCTTCGCCAAGGCCTGGTAAGTACTGTTGATTCGCGCAAGATTAACTTTTCTGAGATCATCAATCTGTTTGAGGAAGGCAATTTCCTCGGGAGTGGCCTTACTTTCCTTTAAGTTGGCTTCGTCGCCGGCGATCTTGAACAATTCATTATAACGCGGCACCGGCATGACAGTATTTTTTTGGACCGTTTCAGCGACAATACTTCTTAGCGATTCCTGCATGGCTTCCACTGAATCCATTGTTATCGCATATTTCTTCAAATCCTCATCGGTAATTTGTGTACTTGTTTGCGCCTTACTTCCCACAGCCACTAGCATAAAAAGGCAGGGTATTAAGACTGTAGTGATCTTCATAGGTTTGTAAAATTTATAGTTAAACATTGATTGATTCACATATCCACTGAGCTTTTAAAAAAATCAGGCCACTCGGCCGCGCAGTTCCATTTAACAGTCAAAAAAACAGGATATGAGGTCCGAATTTCCTGCCAAATAGTGGCTTCAAATATTCAGCGTCAGTGAATTACATGGAACTTGTACGCGAAATTTTTTTTAAAAAATATGCGATTGGTGTTGTAAGATCTCAATCAGGGATGCTAACCCGCCGTACCTTTCTGTATGTACCGGCTTCAGACTGCGCTAAATCCTGCGCACAACTTTCTGAAAGTTTTAGAACTTTCAGAAAGTTTTTCCAATCCACGGATTGTGCCGAGCGATCTCAAATTATGAATTGAACTTAGTTATTGGTTTTTGGTAGTTAGTTACTGGTAAATCCACTCAATCATTCGCTAGCTCTAATGATATCTTATCGCACGCATGTCGACAACTACACCATCCATTAAAAGCGAATTGTTCAATTGATTTACTCTCGGTGCTCCAGCCATAATTTCCTCGCTGGCATACGAGGAGAATTTTTCAAAATTCTTTAGAAAAGCATTCGCCAGTTCATTTGCCAGGTGATCGTATGCATCGGGATCCTTCCACGTATTTCTCGGGTTCAGGATCTCAGCAGGTACACCAGGACAATTCACAGGCATTGCGAGGCCGAAAAGCTCGTGGGTCTGGTACTTTACTTTTTCGAGCTGATTTTCAAGCGCGGCGGTTATCAAGGCCCGTGTATAAGACAAACTCATCCTTTTCCCGACACCATACGGCCCCCCTGTCCAGCCTGTATTTACCAGCCAGACATTGACTTGCGCCTCCTGAATTTTTTTACTCAGCATTTCCGCGTAACGCGTGGGATGCAGGGGCATAAAAGGCGCGCCAAAACAAGCCGAGAAGGTGAGGGCTGGCTCCGTGATGCCCGCCTCGGTACCCGCCACCTTTGCGGTGTAGCCACTGATAAAATGAAATGCGGCTTGCCCGGGGGTGAGTTTTGAAATCGGAGGCAGTACGCCATAGGCATCGCAGGTAAGGAAGAAAATATTTTTTGGATTTTGTCCCAGGGAAGGGATGGCAATATTATCTATATGATCCAACGGATAGCTTACCCGTGTATTCTCTGTACGAGACCTATCTTCGTAATTTACTTCGCTGGAATTCTTCTTGAAACCGACATTCTCCAATAATGCACCCTCTTTGATGGCATGGAAGATTTCTGGTTCCTTTTCAGGCGAAAGATCAATGGTCTTGGCATAACATCCACCCTCGAAATTGAAGATTATATTGTCAGGTGTCCATCCGTGTTCATCATCGCCGATCAATTTTCTCCTGGGATCAGCCGACAGCGTTGTTTTTCCCGTGCCGGACAAACCGAAGAAAATGGCGGTGTCGCCTTTGGCTCCCGCATTGGCGGAGCAGTGCATAGGCAATACGTTGCGTTGATGGGGCAGAATGAAATTGAGCGCCGAGAACACGCTCTTTTTAATTTCCCCCGTGTAAGCGCTTCCGCCTACACGAATGATCTTGCGCTTGAAATCAATGATGGAAAAATTGTGCTGCCGCGTGCCGTCGGTTTTCGGATCGGCCCGAAATCCAGGGGCATTTAAAACGAGCCACTCAGGGTTAAAAAATTTCAGTGCTCTTTCGTCTGGCCGCAGGAACATATTGTACACAAACAAATTTGACCAGGCGTATTCGTTTATGATCCGGAGATCCATCCGATAACGCCAGTCCGCACAGGCATAACAGTCGCGCACGAAAAATTCCTTCCCTTCAAAATAGCGGATCATCTTTATATAGAGTTGATCGAACTTTTCTGCATCAAAAGAAGCGTTGACATTACCCCACCAAACCTGGGACTCGGTAATGTTGTCCCTGACAATGAATTTATCCTTGGGTGATCGTCCCGTAAATTCCCCGGTGTCCACAGAAATTGCTCCTGTGTTGGTTTTCTTTGCCTGACCATTGGCAAAGGATATCTCAATTAGCTCCTCTGGCGAAAGGTTCCAATGGGCCTTTCCGTCCAGAATTCCCAAGTCCATTAAGGACGTGTTTTCCGGTCTCCTGCCTAGTTCTAACATACGTTTGTTTGGTTAATGAGGAACCAAAGATAAATGCAGTGGCACATCATTTCAATCGTTTGCATAAAAATTTTGTGCCATACTGCCGGTATCGCCTCAATTTGCGAAAGTGGAGATAAGGGCCTATTTTGGAAAAGTTTAGAAGGATATTTTGAATCTGAGAATCTCACCTAACTTCATTTCATTTAATGGATTCTGACCAAAGTTTCTTTGGACACCCAAAAGGACTGTCGACTCTATTTTTCACGGAAATGTGGGAGCGTTTTAGTTACTACGGTATGCGAGCGCTCCTTCTTTTGTTTATGATTGCCTCAGTAGATGAAGGTGGAATGGGCCTGGATGTGCAAACAGGTGGCGCGATCTATGGCCTCTATACCATGTCTGTTTATTTACTTGCGTTGCCTGGCGGTTGGTTAGCGGATAAATACTTCGGGTTGCGCAGATCTGTTTTTTACGGTGGCTGTATAATCGCATTAGGCCATTTTTGCATGGCAGTGCCTTTAACCGAAACGTTTTTTATCGGGCTCGTTCTTATCGTCATGGGCACAGGGTTATTGAAACCCAACATCAGTACGCTTGTTGGTGAATTGTACTCCAAAAATGAGCAGGCAAAACGCGATGCCGGATTTACCATTTTTTATGCTGGCATAAACCTGGGCGCCGCACTCGCTCCAATCATAACAGGATATCTTGGCGAGAAAGTAAACTGGCATTACGGATTTGGTGTCGCCGGACTTGGAATGGTGCTGGGTTTGATTCAATACAAGCTTACAGAAAAGAATTTAGGCTCCGCCGGACTTGAACCCGTAAAACTTCCTGACGAAACTGCGCAGGCAAAAACTGAAAAAAATATTCGTACGGGTCTCCTTGCATTTTGGATTATTTTGATCATTCTTCTTCTGTTGTTGTTTACCCGTACTTTGGAAATTGAACCGGTGTTCATTGGAAAAATACTGCGATTGCTAATTCCCATCAGCGCGATAGCTTACTTTCTTTACGTGCTCATCTTCCAGGACCTGGACCGTGAAGAAAAAAGAAAGGTGATTGCCATAGCTATCATCTTTTTAGCCACCGGTTTGTTTTATGCCGGTTATGAACAACAGGGATCATCCCTGAATTTATTTGCCGATGATTATACCGATATGTTCGTCGGGGATTTCGAAATGCCTGCAAGCTGGATGCAAACTGTTCCACCCGTTGCCGTCATTAGTTTTTCTTTCCTGTTTGCCTGGTTGTGGGTTTGGCTGGCAAAAAGGAACAGGAATCCATCTACACCGGTAAAAATTTCACTGGGATTGATTTTTATGGGCCTGGGTTACGCCGTCATGATGGGCGCTTCTCTCGTGGTAATGGGAGGGGATAAACCACTTCCGACGTGGCTTGTCATCACTTATGTGTTGCACACCTTTGGAGAGATCTGCCTTTACCCTGTGGGCCTGAGTGCGGTAACTAAACTCGCTCCGAAAAAATTAGCAGGCCAGTTGATGGGAGTTTTTTTTATAGCCCTGGCCTATGGAAACCTGATCGCCGGTCTTTTTGCCGGTGAATTTGACCGTGACGCCATCGAGTCGGATCCTTCATTGCTGTTAGATCTTTTTGGAGTGGTGATGAAAGTTATGCTGATCTCTGGTATAATTGTGCTCATATTCAGCAAATCCATCAGGAAGCTGATGGGTGAAATACGATAACCTAAACTTAAATGTGACCTATGGAAGGGAACAAGATTTTTAAACCATACATCGCGCCCGAACAAAACATCGCAGAGTTTACCCTTAAGTCAGTGGCCTTTGGTGTTTTATTCGGAGTGCTCTTCGGCGCATCAACGGTTTACCTCGCCCTCAAAGCAGGACTTACGGTTTCAGCTTCAATACCCATAGCCGTAATTGCGATTACTCTGGGTCGAAAGTTTCTAAGGACAACTATTCTCGAAAACAATATCATTCAAACAACGGGATCTGCGGGTGAGTCCATTGCCGCGGGCGTTGTGTTTACTCTGCCCGGTTTCCTTTTTCTTTCTCCTGGTGCAAATGGCGAGAGTATCGGCGCCGGCTACTTTAATTACCTGACGATCCTGATCCTCGCAGCCTTCGGCGGTATGCTGGGAACCATTATGATGATTCCGCTCCGCCGTTCTTTGATCGTCAAGGAACACGGTATACTTCCTTATCCCGAAGGAACGGCATGCGCCTCTGTATTGCAGGCGGGCGAGAAGGGTGGCGTTTTTGCCAGGACCGCGTTTGTTGGAATGGGTATCGCTTTGGTCTATGCAGTGTTGCAAAAGATATTTCATGTGATCGCTGAAACTCCCGCCTTCGTTACCAGTCAGTTCAATAAATTCTGGCCTTCCGCCACTGTGAATGCAGAGATCACACCTGAATATCTCGGTGTGGGATATATAATAGGACCAAAGATTGGTGGTGTGCTTGTGGCGGGTTCTGTGCTGGCATGGTGGGCTATCACACCTTTATTAAGTACCCTGGTTGATCCTGAAATAATTGCCCTTCAACTTGTGAAACTGGGTTATCACACTGACATCAGCAATCCTGGTGGCAGTGGAAGCTGGGACCCCGTTTCAAAAACTTTTGGCGACCCATCCCGCGCCATTTATTTCGCATATATCCGGCAGATCGGCGCCGGCGCTGTTGCCGCAGGTGGGTTCATAACATTGATGAAAACTATTCCAACAATTATAAGCTCCTTCCGCGAAAGTATTGGTTCTCTGAAAGAGACTAATGAAGGAGGCACGTTGAGAACGGAACGCGACCTTTCTTTTAAGGTTGTTATTTTTGGCAGCATCGCATTGATTGCATTGATGACAGTTCTGCCGGGAATACCGGGCGAGGGTCTTTTACAAAAATTGTTGATTGGTGTACTCATTATCATCTTTGGCTTTTTCTTTGTCACCGTGGCCAGCCGGATTGTCGGACTCGTAGGTTCCAGTAACAGTCCGATCTCTGGAATGACCATTGCCACCCTGATGGGCACAGCCTTGATTTTCACAGCCATCGGTTGGACTGGCTCTTTATATGAACCACTGGCCCTTGTAGTCGGAAGTATGATCTGTATCGCAGCCGCGAACGCCGGGGCAACTTCACAGGATCTGAAAACGGGATACATTGTCGGCGCAACGCCCCGTTACCAGCAGCTCGCCCTTTTTATTGGCGCTATTGTTTCTTCGCTTGCGATTGGAATCGTTGTAATTACGCTGGATATGCCCACTCCGGACATGGAGGCGCAAGGAATCACCCATGCAATAGGAAGTGTGCGGTACCCTGCACCGCAAGCGACCCTTATGGCTACACTTGCGAAAGGTATTCTTTCATTTAATCTCGATTGGCAGTTCGTGATGGTCGGTGTTTTTATTGCGATCATGATTGAGTTGTGCGGTATTAAAGCCCTTGCTTTTGCCATCGGACTTTATCTGCCCCTATCCACTACGTTGCCTATCGCCATCGGGGGCGGAATTAAAGGTTATGTTGATTGGAGATCAGCAAGAAGAAATGAATTAAAAGAAGATGATGAGCTGGGCAGAGGAAGTCTGTTAGCCACAGGTCTGATAGCAGGAGGGGCCCTGGCCGGGGTTGTCGTCGCCTTGCTTTCGGTCAATGATAAGATTTATGAATCGTTGAAAAGCGTAAACGCGGAACGCGGACTAAGCGAGCTGCTTGGCCAGGGAGGATATTATATCCTGGGCGTATTGTTTTTCGCAGCGATGGGCACTTACCTTTATCGCACCGCGGTTAAGAAGAACGAGATTTAATGAAGATCGGTTATTGGGTTAATGGTCGGATTTCTGAATTTGCCAAAGGCTAACAACCAAAGCCCAATCGCAAAAAAGGCTAACGCCGACAGCGTTATGAAGTTTATTAAGATTTTTTCGCCAGCTGTTTTGATTTTCATCACCGCGTGTTCTCCTGGTATTCAGGAAAATTCTTCCGGAAAGCAGGGAGTGCAGGAGATAAAAGTTCCACAGGGTTATTCCGTTGAGTTAGTGGCCGGCACCAACCTTGTCGATTTTCCTATGTTCGCGACGGTGGATGAAACCGGGCGACTTTTTGTATTTGAATCCACAGGAAACGTTTACGAGGAATCTCAGGATGCTATCGAAAACCCACAATTCAGAATTAAACTGCTGGAAGATTTAGACCGCGATGGTATATATGACAAAAGCACCACCTTCGCCGATAAAGTAGGCTTCCCCCAGGGAGGCGTATTTTATAAGGGGAGTCTCTACGCGTCCTCAGCTCCTGACCTTCTGAAATTTACCGATACAGATGGTGATGGCGTTGCCGACAAACGCGAAGTTTTACTTACCGGCTGGGTGCTCAACGTGAATGCTAACAGTTTAATCGGCCCTTTTATGGGACCGGACGGTTGGCTCTATATGACCAGTGCCATAGTAGGCTTTGACGTGACTACCAAGGAAGGTGTCCGACTCAAGGGAGAGACTGCGCGCATCTGGCGTGTACGCACTGATGGTTCCGGCCTGGAATGGATATCCGCCGGCGGCATGAACAATCCTGTTGAACTGACCTTTACGGAAGCGGGCGAACCGATAGGTACAGAAACTTACTTCACCAATCCAAAAGCCGGACAACGCGATGCTTTGGTGTATTGGACGGAAGGTGGGGTTTATCCTAAACCAAACGATAATATTCATCGTGACAAGCTGGTCCGCACAGGAGAACTTATGCCCGTGGTTTCAAAATA
>JBBDXJ010000195.1:0-3513 GCA_040902445.1 Cyclobacteriaceae bacterium
AAGGCAGACAACAAACCGCAGCGGAAGGACGTGGTAAAAGCGGAAATTGCGCCTAATCCCTATTGAGTGTTATGAGGATATTAGGGCATAAGGAGAATTAGGAAACTAGAAGAGTAAAGATCGAGGCATCAATATAAAGAATGGGTTTGGTGAAGGGCTTTAGCCCAAGAGGGTATAAGGGTATAAAAAAAATGTAGGAGTGCGATGACAGCGCTCCTACATTTTTTTTAGTTAGATGAGTTTACTTTCTTCCACCAAAGAAAAATCCACCAATCCGGATTCCGATATAGCTATTCTTCATTTCCAGATCTGAGCCTTCAAAGGTAGTTTTGCCAATAATATTATAATCTATTGAAATATTGAAGTGGCCAGCGTCGAAACCTACGCGAGGGTAGAAGCCAATTTTTGATTCAGCAGCAGCTCCTGCAGAACCACCGGTGCCTGAAGCCTCAACAGCGGCAGCAGCAAGGGTAAATAAACCAACACCTGCACCAACATATGGTCTGAAATTACCATTGCTAAAATAGTAATTTCCATTCACGGTATAGGAACCGATTGCTGCGGCCGAGGCGTCATAAGAATCAATGGAGGTAGATAAGCCTCGGATAACTGCTGCCCATTCCATCCGGAAGCCAACAGCAATAGCGTCGTTCACACGGTAAGCAGGTTCGATGGCAAATAAAACACCTCCACCGGCTCCTTCTCCGCCTGGCATGGCATATCCTAAGCCAACTCCAAGTTTAAAAGGGTTGAATTCTTGAGCTGCAGCCCCGGCGGCAGTTACAAGAATTAACAATAAAACAGTCGAAATTCTTTTCATAGTTAGATTAGTTTTTGTTTAACATAAAAGTCCGGTTACTTGGGTAAATAAAAAAATCAAAGTAGCGGCTAATCTTACGTGGCGGCTGTAGCTCCTTGCGAGCCCTGTAATCACTCTTTCACAGGAAAATCTTTCCGTGGAGCGACTTTTCCCGTTATCCCGGCTCAAATCCTTACAATAGACCAGGTTTTAACCGTCCAAATAAAGCGGGTTGGCTAACGTGTATTCAGGAATTATATTGCTTCTCCTCCAAAAAATCCGCAAAAAAGTTATGAGGAATGATAAAAAAGGCTAAATTTTGTAAAATCCGTCGAAAGCAGACCGTATGAGGTACATTCTGTGGTTGGTGTTTTTCTTGCTGGTAGCCCCATTGTCGCTATCTGCACAATCCTTTGAGATTGGCACCCTGCTGGAGGTTTACAGAGGTTATATCGGAGAAACTGTTAGGGTTCCTGTCCGATTTACCAACCAGACCGACAAACCCCTGACCCTGGTCATCCGGAGGTTAAGCTCAACCCTTGGCGGCACTCAAAAGAATTATTTTTGCCCGAACAACGACTGTCTTGACCAGAAAATAGAAGACGTGATCGTGCGGATAGAACCGCGGGGAACTCTCAATGACTTCGAGATCGCCCTGGATGCGGGCCTCGCCAACGGTATCAGTTCTGTCAAGTACCTGGTTTTTAACCGGTATAATACTTCCGAAACCTACGAATTCGACCTGAATTTCGCCGTGGATGAAAGATCAGCCAAAGATGATATTTATGCAAGCCGCCATATCATTCTTCACGATGTTTACCCCAATCCGGTGGTCGATTATGCGTATGTCAACTATGTAATGATGAATGATGAGGTGGAGGCTAAAATTATTATCCACAGTATCCTGGGAAATACAATTGATGAATACAGCCTGCCCTCGGAAGAAAATAAGGTGAAAATCCGCGCGGAATCCATGAATGCGGGCATTTACTTCTATACCCTTTACCTGGACAACGAGGGCGTGATGACCCGCAAACTCATTGTGAAAAAATAGGAAAAGTCGATAGTCGATGGTCCATAGTCCATGGTTTTTCATGCCTCAATTTCCCGATTTCGGGAAATATCAATAAATGAATCATAATACCTTCCTGAACCCGTTTTACTCTTCATAGCGTTATGTTATATTTGCGGGCTTATGCGAAAAGTATCAGGACCAGTAGCTTTTATTCTCATTCTGCTAATATCATTTTCCTGCAGCAAATTCAGGAAAATTGAGAAAAGCCAGGATTGGAGGGTAAAACATGAAGCGGGCTTAAACTATTACAATAAGAAGGATTACTACCGCGCCTCTGTCCTTTTTGACCAGATACTGCCAATAGTCAGGGGTTTACCCGAAGGTGAAAAGGTGCAGTTTTATTTGGCCTATTGCCAGTTCTACGATAAACTTTACCTGCTGGGGTCCGAGCAATTCAAAACGTTTTATGAGACTTATGGCAGAAGCGCCCTTGCGGAGGAAGCGCGCTTCATGCATGCTTTTTCGCTTTTTCAATCTTCACCAAATCCGAATCTTGACCAGACCAGCAGCATAGAAGCGATGGCCGCTATGCAGCAATTCATAAACCGGTTTGCCAACAGTCAATTCCGCGACCGTGCTGTTGAGATGATTCTCACCACTCAGGTTAAATTGGAGAAGAAGGCATTCGAAAATGCCAAACAGTACTATAGGATGAGATCTCCATATTATACCGCGGCGGTAGTAGCCCTGAATAATTTCAAACAGAATTTTCCCGATTCAAAATACATTGAGGAGGCTTATTATCTGGTTATCTCCTCCGAGTATAAACTCGCCGAACAAAGTGTCCGGTCAAAACAGTTTGAACGATACCAGGCAGTGGTAGAACATTACCGGGAGTTCCTTGACCGGTATCCCGAAAGTAGCTTTTTAAAGGAAGCTGAGAAATTATATGCGGAAAGTCTCGAAAAAGTAAATTCAATAAAGAACACAAATTCTTAATACTATGGCAGTACAATCATCTGTAATTACCCGGGACCTGGATAAAATTGCAGCCCAAACAGGAAATGTATACGAATCAGTTGTGGTTATATCGAAACGCGCACGACAAATTGCCGTAAACATAAAAGAGGAACTCAACAACAAGTTAGCGGAGTTTGCCACCACGGTGGATAATCTTGAAGAGGTATTTGAAAACCGTGAACAAATTGAGATCTCAAAATTTTACGAGCGTTTGCCCAAGCCCACCACCACCTCAACTGAAGAATTCCTGGAAGGAAAACTCAACCATCGTTTGAGGAACGAGCTCGAAGAAAAGCTCGATTAGGCAAAAGTCCCCTTCAGGGGATTTATGGGCTTAGGGGCTCAGGGGATTTAGGGGCGGTCATGAGGATTTGTCGAAAACAAAAGTCCCCTTCAGGGGATTTAGGGGCTTAGGGGCTGAAGAAAAGTCCCCTTTAGGGGATTCAGGGGCATGCTTAAAGACAAGAAAATCGTACTGGGTGTTTGCGGGAGTATTGCAGCCTATAAAACTGCGCTGCTTACCAGGCTTCTGATCAAATCAGGTGCGCAGGTTAAAATTATTATGACTCCCGCGGCGCGCGAGTTTATCACTCCTCTTACTTTATCTACATTAACCAAAAATCCCGTTCTGGCTGAGTTCACAAAAGACAAGACCGGCCAGTGGAATAATCACGTTGAG
>JBBDXJ010000196.1:0-23968 GCA_040902445.1 Cyclobacteriaceae bacterium
TCCAATTTAAGAGTGGCGCTTGTGGTGGTGGCGGTTTTATTTGTGGTGATGACAGTTCTGGGTTTCACGAGAAAATCGGGATAGTCATTGGGCATCGGGCATTGGGGGCGAGTGTCATTTGAAATTGTGGTTAGTGGACATTTGCTTAACCAAATACCAACAACCAAAAACTACTGCATATAACTGGTGATCTCGTTCTCATCGATCTTAATATCATCTTCGCCAATTTCGTCGAAAGGATGTTCAAGGTGATCCTGGATGTTATCAAGGCTTACGAGAATAAAACTGTAGAGGACAGGCATTACAAATTCAAGGTTGGCGGAGAAATCGTTAAAGGTACTGGCAAAATATGGACCGTAAATGATTGGAAAGATATAAATAAAGACTTTGCTATATGCCCTCAGGGTAACAGGGGTACGATACGTATGGACTACCTGTAAATTATCAAAGGCGATGATCATTTTGCTCACGTATTGATTTACCCGCGAAATTTCGCTGCTTTGCACGCCGTGATCCCTCATTGCATTCGTAATGCCCGAGAGGCGGGAGAAATGTGAGTAAATTCTGCGCTCATTTTCCTTCAAGTCCGTCCTGTTGCTAGAGGTAAACATCCTGCGCATGATGGCAATCATTTCTGTTACGAGATGCCTTACCTCCGCAGGAAGGTGATGATTTTTATCCGTCGTCCAGTCGCGGGTAGCATAAAAGATGGCAATGGCATGACCTTTAAAATCTGAAAACCGTTGGAGGGCACTTTCTCTTCTGTTGTAGGCTGACCCAATGGAGAAAACCACGGGAAAAACAATGGCAACGCCCACAAGCATATCAGGAAATTTTGCGGTGAGTCCGAGGCGGTAACAGACGTAGGTTGAAATAACCGAAAGAGTGGTAATGATGAGCGTTTTATAGTTGATAATGAGTAAAAAACTCTTCAGAACATTTTTCATATCAGGGGTTTAATCTGCAAAAATCTAAAAAAAATACAATACGAACTTTTGTTAAGATACAATTTTTTAGAGCAAACTCAATCGTAAAACTTTTAAGCAACTACCCCTCGGCCTAAAGTCTGGCCTGTTTTATTTTTTCCGTCAGAAATCCCAGGCCATATCCCCATAATTGCAACAGCGCTGAAACGACTGATAGACACGCCACTCCCGGATGGCGGTTGGCAACCATGGAATGAAAAAAAATCAGCTGAAGATATAATGCAAACAGCGTCAAGCCGATAAAAAAAAGGGAACCTCCGGTTACATATAACAGCGGGAGGATTATTGTTCCAATAGTGAAGAAAGCGGGAAACCAATGGGTAATCCTCACTTCTTCAGGGTGCACTTTTCCAATCAGCGCCCTGCCTTTGCCATAGTTGAAAACCTGCTTAAAGAACTGGAGGAAGCTGGATCTGCGCTTGTGGAAAACAAATGCTTCGGAGATCAGGCCGATGCGAAAGCCCGCCTTTTTCATACGTATACTGAACTCAATATCTTCTGCGAAACGATCAAATTGAAAGCCTTTGGTAATCTCAAAGACTTTCTTTGAGATACCCATGTTGAAGCTCCGGGGCTGAAACCATCCAACGCGTTTTTTACCTCCGCGTATGCCACCCGTTGTTAAAATGGAAGACATCGTATATGCCATTGCCCGCTGTGCTAAAGAAAATCCTTCATGGGCTTTATCCGGCCCACCCCATGCATCGAGCGCGCTGGTCTTCAGCATCTGATCAACGGCTTCAAAATACGCAGGGGGCAGGATGCAATCGCTGTCAAAGACAACGAAGTACTGGCCATTCGCATGCGCGTACCCAAAATTTCTGCTCGGCCCCGGTCCGCTGTTGGATTTATAATAATACCGGATGGATAATTTAGACTCGTACTCCCGGGCAATGGCTTCGCAGGTTTCCGTTGAACCATCCTCCACAAGGATGATCTCAAAATCCTTTCTGGATTGCGTCAACAGACTCTCCAGCAAATCTCTTACTTCATTTGGTCGGTTATAAACAGGAACTATAACAGAATACTTTGGTTGATTCACGGGGCAAAATAAAAACAATAATCGGGATTTGCATTTGAGTACCAAGGGTTGAAGTAAGGACGATTGACGGGACCCCTTTGGGCTAAAGCCCGCTCGAAGTTGTCCTTACTTTATCCACCAGCTAAAGCCGGAGGCAATTGATGCTCAAGGTTATCTGAGAATGCATCATTCCCCGATCACAAACCAACCTAAGAAATATGTCCCTAAGCTGGTATAGAGCCATTAACAGCAATGTCAACTGAGGATGCATCAGGGCCGACTATCCAAACCAATCCAGGGAAATATTTACTGAGCCCCATAAAGTTATTAAACATCATTGTCGAAAGGGTGAATCAGCAAGGATGATCTCAAACAAATCACGGAAATATTTCACTGATCTGTATATAGTCATTAAACATCAATGGCCATTGGCTTTAGCCAGTGGACTTCCAAATGGGGGTGATGCCTGGGCTTTAGCCCAATGACCACACGCACTACAATCTTATTATCAAAAAATAACTAACTCAGGATTAAATCCGCAGAATCATCCAAAGTTCGACCCTGATCAGGCCACAGCTTTTCAATTTGCGAATGAGGGCAGTCTCTTGGCGGAAGTATCTTCTTCGAAGCCCACTTTATCGATCACGAGGTAATCGCGTTTCGTGAGAGACTGCATCGCAAACATTTCTGCCAGAAAGCCTGTAACAAATAGCTGCACACCTATGATCAAAGCTACGAGTGCGAGGTAAAAAAGCGGCTGTTCAGTGATGTCGCGGGCCAGTGGCGTTTTTGAAAAATAAAGTGAATCCATTTTATGCCAGAATATCTTTGCTGTAAACATAAAGCCGATCGCAAAAGATAAAGATCCGAATACTCCAAAAAAGTGCATGGGTTTCTGCCGGAACCGACTGACAAAAGTAATGGACGCCAAATCCAGAAAACCAGTGATGACCCGCTCGATGCCAAATTTTGTACGACCGTATTTTCTCTCCTGATGTTGCACCACCTTTTCCGTGATTTTAGTAAACCCAGCCCACTTCGCTATGAGCGGAATGTAGCGATGCATTTCACCGTATACAGTAATATTGCGTACTACCGAAATATGATAGGCCTTCAGGCCGCAGTTGAAATCGTGCAATTCAATACCCGACAGCTTCCGCGTGACGTAGTTAAAAAATTTCGACGGGATGGTCTTGGACATAGGATCGTAGCGTTTCTTTTTCCAGCCCGAAACCAGGTGATAACCCTTTTCTTTTACCATGGCATACATCTCCGGTATTTCCTCCGGACTGTCCTGAAGATCCGCATCCATAGTGATCACTACCTTACCGCTTACAGCGCGAAAACCCGTTTGTAAAGCAGCTGATTTCCCGAAATTCCGGTTCAAGCGGATGCCTTTAAAGCGGCTGTCAGCCTCGCTGATCTGCAGGATCTTTTGCCAGGTAGAATCGGTACTGCCATCATCTATGATAATGACTTCATATGATAAGCCGTGTGCTTGCATCACACGGCTTATCCATTGGCATAATTCGGGAAGTGATTCCTCTTCGTCTTGTGCCGGAATTACAATTGAAATCTCCGGGTTTCTCATGCAATCAAAAAACTGGTTGTGGGTTTTTCTTTTGTGTAAAGATACTAACAATTACGCCTACTAAAACTCCAAAAAATAAACCAAAGAAAATATAGATCGGCCAGAACAGGGTTTTTGTCCAGCTGATGGCTATCTCGATCTGGTCATCCTGCATGCCCTTTCCGGCCATTTCCTCTGATTGTTTTTCATAAAATAGATCCATGGCTGATGGGTCAATAAACGCCACATAGCAATAGGTGATTAAAAAATTGATCACGAGAGATACCAGCGCAATCCAAAAAGCTATGCCAACACCCTGTCCATAAGACATAAAACCATTGCCGCTATCCTTGAAATTTTTATGAGCCAGCACCACCAGGGCAACAGAAATAATCAGCCCAATCCAGTTCCATTTATTATCAAATGCATTCTGGCCTGATAATACAAGGACCAAAAAAAATACAACTGAAATCAGTGCCGAAATCAAACCGTATTTGATACCGACAGAACGTGGTGTTACCGTTGAAGTTGTGTTTTCCATAATTTTTTGAGGTTTAGGTTTTAGGTTGTCTTCTTAAAATTACTGATAAAATAATGCTTATAAAAAGGCTGATCATAAAGCTTTGGGAGAAATAGAGGAAGCCCAGGTCAAAAGTATTTGTCGCGGGCAGCAGTTCTAAATTACGGTTATAAACCTCATTTCCGATGCGCTCAATCACTTCGGGCGGCAGCGATTTCAGCTGTTGAATCGAAAGCCTTATATAATCCGTGAGAAACGCGGGCTCTATCCGCATAAAAAGAACTAAAATCAGGGAGGACAATGCTGCATAGGTTATCGTAAACAGAAAGGATGTAAAAATGCCCTGCCAGAAGTACAATACACCATTCTGGTAGTAGTCGCGTATTTCCCTTAAGGCAAAAAAAATAAAAAGCGCGAAAAGTATGATCCGAAAATCCATATAAACCGGGATGACAAATGGATGGGGCCCCAGGTAATAAAATCCGAATATTAAAACACACCCGAAAATGCCTGCCAGCAATCCATATCGCACGGAAACTTTTACCAGCAGATTCATTTAACGGTCGAGCCAGGATTTGCCATTATTAAAAACCGCCACAGCCTTTCCCGTGAGTTCTTTGCCAAACCAAGGTGAATTTCTGGATTTGGAATAATTGGTGCTCTCTTCGAAAACCCATTTCTGCTTCGGGTCAATCAGTGTAAGGTTGGCGAGCGTGTCTTCCTCGATGCGCGGTACCTCAAGCTGGAGGACTTTTCGCGGGCCGACTGTCACCTTTTCGATAAGCACATCCCAATCGACATTTTTTGAAAGCGCAGCGAGATGTGAACAAAAAGTTTGCAGCGCAATGATTCCAAATTCGGCCCGGTCAAATTCCAGATTTTTACTTTCTTCATCCTGTGGCATATGACCCGAGCACAACACATCGATAGTGCCATCGCGCAGGGCCTTGATAATATTTTCACTGTCGACCTTTTCACGCACGGGAGGGTTAACTTTGAAATTGGTATCGAAGTCAGCCAGCATGCTGTCATCAAGGAGCGCTTGAAAAACCGTAACATCGCAACTCACCTGAAATTTCTTTTTTGCAGCTTTAATAAGCTCCAGGGACTTCGGAGTTGATATCCTGGAAAAATGCAATCTTCCGCCGGCGTATTGCAAGATCTCGAGATTTTTTCCGACCACGATTTCCTCAGCAATGCGCGGCATTCCCTTTAAGCCGAGGCGGGTGCTGTTAATACCTTCATGCATCTGCCCGAAGAGATTAAGCCAATAGTCTTCAGGGTGGTCTATTAAGACGCCGTTAAACTTCTGGATGTATTGAAGGGATTTCAGAAAAATATCTGTATGCCAGATCGGTCTTAATCCATCAGTAAAGGCTACGGCGCCCGCAGCATGGAGATCTATCATTTCGGTGAGTTCCTCTCCTTTGTTATTCTGAGTCACAGAGGCCATCGGGTGAATCTGCACCAGTCTCTTCTCATTGCCCCGGATGATATAACTGATTTCGTTCTTTGTCTGTACGCAAGGCACCGTGTTCGGGAGCATGGCAATTTCCGTAAAGCCCCCCGCTGCCGCGGTTCGTGTGCCGGATTCCAGATCCTCTTTGTGTTCCAGACCCGGGTCGCCGATAAACGTGCCGAGGTCAAACCATCCGATGGAAAGTTTCATACCTTCGGCTTTGATAGTTTTATCCGCTGAATAGTTTTTGTCGCCGATTGCCGAAATACGACCGTTGTGGATCAGAACGTTTTTTTCTTTTTGATGAAAGTCAGAGTTGGGATCGAGAATTTCAGGTGCCTGAATTAATATTTTCATCAATCTCTATTTTAAAAAGCGGATCAGAAGTACTTCAACAAGAAGAAAGAACAGCGCAATCATCAGGGCATACTTCCATAAAGCTTTGCCCAAATATCTTTCTTTTATTTCGTTACTGAAAGCTTCAGCCGAAGTGGCCTCAAAAATACTGATATTGGGTGCATTGCCCATTTGATTTTTCATTTCATTGCCCGAAAACTGATCCAATAATGATTCGGCTTTGTCCAGATTGAAGGCGATCAGGCTAACTGAATCAGCTCCGGCCAGTACCTGATAAAATCCCTGCGTCATCGAAAATTTAGGGATTTCAAGAAAAACCTGGTCGTTTACATTGCGCTGGGCGGGTACGATCTCCTGTGCCCCTTTTAATCTCAAAGGCTCATCCTGCAGTAGGCTGTCGACCTTCAGAGTAATAAAATTCTCTTTTAAAGTATAATACAAACGCGCATCGTTTTTCCGGCTACTGCCTGCAATCCGGTACATCACAGGAACAAAAAGAGCATGATTATGGAAATCCGTAAATGACTGGTTAAGCGGACTCGCCAACACATACAATTTGCCACCCAGATCCAACCGCGACAAAAAAGGTTCATCATTTTTAAGACGCAGAATAGCCGAACGATCCCGTCCCCAGCGCAGTACCTGTCCGGCCCTGGGCATGGCCATCGATACAGAACGTTCTTCAAATACATTTTCAAAAAATGGGTTGTTGTAGTCCGGACGATCAAGCTCCTGAAGCGTGGGGGTTCCCTGAACCACTGTTACCAAAGGGTTGTCCGTCAATTGCTGCATTGATTGCACATCCGGCTTGGTACCTGGAATCAGGAGCAGCGTACCCGATTCATTGATATAAGATCGCAGCGAAAGGTTTAAGGCGGCATCGTTGCGATCAATCCCGTTCACCACCACAAGATCGGCCTGATCCAGGAGACTGTAGTTAAAATTAGCGACCGAGTAACTGTGGAAGTTAAAGATCTGCTTGTTGCCAAAAACCCTTTCCACTGCGGTAACTTCACTGCCGGGTTTTATTTCAATGATAGATATCTTGTTGGTGAAATTCAGCGCAAGAAAAAATTCATTATCAAAACTAACGGGGAAATCATTGAAAGAAACCATGGCCCGGTTTAAGCCGGACAACCCCGTTGTAAGGTCAAAACTTGTTTCGGCAAGTCCCCCGGGTGGAATGTCAACGGTGACCGTTCCTGCCTGAACATCATTGATGGTGAGTTTTAGATTCAGTTGATTCACTTCTTCCTGGCCGTCATTTCGAACAATTACCGTGAGCACATTTTTTTCACCACCGGCGGCAAACGGGTTTTGCAGATACGCGGAGTCGACAAAAACGTTGGGAGCAGACGCGAAAGTGATCGGTACCAGATGCCACCTGGCAGCGCTGTCCCATTCGGTTGGAATCACGCCGGTGGTAGACTTTTGAAAATCCGAGATCCAGAAAAATTCGCGTGAGCGATTTGATTCATGCTGGCCGAGCCGATTTTGAATTTCTTCCATCGATCTGCTGACGGAAGAAGTTCTGACTTGCGCCAGAATATCCAGCGCTTCGGTTTTGGTTTTAAACGTATTGGAGAAAGGTGCAAAGTCATTGGTGAGGATCCGGTAGCGCGTGTCGGGCGGAAAGAGGTCAACAATTCCTCTGGAAAAATTCAGCGCCGCATCGAGGGCCGGTGTTTTATCTGGCATTTGGGCAGACATACTTTGCGAATTGTCGAGATAAATAACAATGTTCTTCTCCGCATCGAGTTGATCTTTCGCGGGGATTACCGGTTGCGCAAAGGCCATGATCAGGAAAAATAAAAACAGCAGTCGTGAGGCCAGAATGAGGTAATGTTTCAAACGCCTCTTGGCGGTTGTTACTTCCTTTACCTGTTTGAGAAGCCGATTGTTTGAAAAGAAAATGCGGGTGGTTTTCCTGAAATTAAAAAGATGGATAAGGACCGGAATGGATAGTGCTGCTAATGCCCAAAGAAAGGAAGGATATAAAAATGTCATCAACAGCAAAACTAACAAAAAACCAATTCGCCCCCCGGCCGCTGATATAACCTATTTGGTGGGAAAATGGTCTGAACGGCCCACCGGTTTTCGCTGTCCCGCCGGGTCATCCGGAATAAATGTGCCCTGCAAGGCTTTGGCTACCTGAAACTTAAAAGAGCCTGGCGTCCCCGTACCAGGCTCCGTTTATGGCAAGATTATTTTTTGCCTCCCAGCATTACAAGGTCATTCACATTGATTTCGGTGATGTAACGCTTTTCACCATTGGCTTCATAAACCCTGTGTATCAGTTTCCCTTCTATTGCAACTTCATTCCCCTTCTTCAGGTACTTCTCAGCGATACCAGCCAATTTTCCCCAAATGACCACATGGTGCCATTGTGTGTCCTCAACTTTTTCCCCATTTTGATTTTTGTAATTGTCTGTGGTGGCAATGGAGAATGAAGCTTTTTTCCTGTCGTTAAATTGCTTCACCTCAGGGTCCTTTCCTAACCAGCCAATGAGTTGGACACTGTTCCTTAGATTTTTCATGGTCGTAATTTTAGATTGTTAAACATTTGATTTTGGACGTCAGGGACTTTTTTCGCTTGCTGACGACACAAATATGGGCTCGGAAAAATCTCTTAATCGTATGTTAACCGCTTATAATCGATTATATTCGTTTGTTAAACGTTTGTAAACGGATAATCAAATGCCCTCTCAACAAGAAAGATTATGCGTTGAATGCGGCACGCCTTTTCGTGGCCGTATCGACAAAAAATTCTGTTCAGATCCCTGCCGTATTGCCTTTAATAACCGCCTGAATAGCGACGACATCAGTTATCTCAGGAGCATCAACAACATCCTGCGCAAGAACAGGCGTATCTTAGTCAGCATGAATCCAACAGGAAAAAACAAGGTGAGCCACGAAAAACTAATTGCAAACGGATTTGACTTCAACCACTTTACCAGTATCTACAAGACAAGGGAAGGCGCGTTCTATTATTATTGCTACGAACAGGGATATCTGCCCATCGAAAAGAACTATTATCTGCTGGTGGTCAAAAAGGAATTTTCGAATACGTGATCCTCAACCTGATTTCCGGGCCGCGCAACGTATCCACGGCGCTGATGTACTCCTTTGCACAGCGCCCAGACACCCATGTATTGGACGAGCCTTTTTATGCAGTCTATCTCGCCAAAACAGGCGTGAACCATCCGGGTGCGCAGGCTGTGCTTGATGCGTTACCCCAAGATGAAAAGCGCGTAAGACAGCACATTGCCTCCCGCTCATTGAAACCTGTGCTGTTTGTAAAAAACATGGCCCATCATATGGAGGTGCTGGACGACCCATTTATAGCTGACGCAAAAAACATTTTTTTAATACGCGACCCGCGGCAAATACTAGCGAGCTATTCGGCAGTAATATCGCACCCCGTGATGCGGGATTTAGGGATTGCGTACCAATACGAGTTATTTCGTCTCCTGCGGCAGAGGGGTGTAAATCCAATAGTGATGGACTCCGGATACTTGTTAAAGGACCCCGTATTGGTGTTGACGGATTTATGCACTGTCTGCCATTTGAAGTTTGAACAACGGATGGCTCATTGGCCGCAGGGTCCGAAGCCCTATGATGGTGTATGGGCCCCGCACTGGTACGCTAACGTTCATCGTTCAACCGGTTTCGAAAAACAGCCGACCCGCAGCCAACCGTTGCCCGCACACCTCAACACGCTGTATTCAGAGGCGCGATCATTTTATGAAAAACTCCTACCATTTTCCCTAAAAGCTTGATCATTCCACAAAATAATCCTTACTTTACTTAAGCCCATTACCCCGCCTTTTAAAAGTAAAAAGTAGACTCGGTTAAATATCCGTTCTTTTCGAAAGGAACGAACATCAATATGTTACAGAAGTTTAACCCTAAAAATAGCACCATTAAGGTACATGTCGGCGGAAAATTAGTACCAAGAGAAGAGGCAAAGGTTTCCGTATTTGACAGCGTTGTTCAGGGTGGTGATGCAGTATGGGAAGGGTTAAGAGTATATAAAGGAGGAATTTTTTGCCTCGACAAACACCTTGACCGCCTGGAAGCCTCGGCACACGCCCTGGCTTTTGATGATATCCCTGAAAGAGAAACAATCAAACAGGCGATTTTCGAGACCCTTGCAGCAAATGGAATGCATGATGAAACTCACATAAGATTGACCTTAACGCGAGGAGAGAAAGTCACCTCGGGCATGGATCCCAGGTTGAATACCAAAGGATCATGCCTGATCGTACTGGCTGAATGGAAACCTCTTGTCTATGATAACCTTGCTGGTATTCGCGTGATCACTTCCTCACAACGCAGGAACAATCCGCAGTTTCTTGATTCGAAAATCCATCACAATAACCTGTTGAATAACATCCTTGCCAAGATACAGTCCAATATTTCCGGTATGGATGCCGCGCTCATGCTTGACGATATGGGTTTTGTTTCCGAACTTAATGATTCAAACCTGTTTATGATCAAACAAGGAATGGTTTTTACACCGCTCCCGGATGCCTGCCTCCACGGTATAACCCGCAGCTTGATCCTTGGTATCTGCCGGGACCTTTCCATACCCCTGGAAGAAAAGAATCTTTCCCTTACGGAATTTTATAATGCTGATATTGTCTTTGCAACGGGTACCATGGGGGAAATCACTCCTGTGAAAGAAATTGACGGCAGACAAATAATCAACCGGTCTTCACACGGCCTTCTGGAAAAAATTATCACGCACTTTCACACATTAATTCCTCAATACTCAGAAAAATTAAACTAATTATGGCAAAGACATCCAAAAAAAGCGCAAGCATCAAGTTTCTGGCCGGAGAACGCTGGAAAGAACTTGGTTTAAAAAAAGGAGTAACCACGAAAAGGTACGCCATTTCCAACCGCGGCCGTATTGTCAGCTTTAAAAACAAAATTGAAGATGGCTATATACTGAGACCCCGTCTTACACAGGGGTATCCAAGTGTGACCATAGGCCGTGAAGCCAACCGCCAGAACTATTACCTGCACCGTTTGGTGGCGGAATACTTTAGCAAACAACCGAGCAACAGGCACAATTTCGTTATTCACCTCGACCACGTAAAGGAAAATAATAAGTCCGAAAATCTGAAATGGGTAAAGCATGAAACCCAGATTGAACACGCTTTGAAAGATCCCAACGTGCTGGTGCGCCAAAACCCTGAGGAAGGTCCTAAATTGAATGCTTCAAAAGTAAAGCAGATCAAGCGCGCGCTTCAATCAAAGAAACAACCTACCTTGAAGGCGCTTGCAAAACAATTCAAGGTGTCTGATATGCAGATCCACAGGATTAAAACCGGTGAGAACTGGTCGCACGTTACTGTTTAAAGAATTTATTGTTGATGATCCTAAGGGCCTTCTCTATCCTTTTGCTGCTTTTACCAGCCCTGGTGTTACATGCCCAGTCCGTAAAGAATTTCATGCCTTCCAAACCGGAAGATGCAGGTTTTTCAACAAGCCGCCTGGCCCACATCGATAACCTGCTGGAAGAACAGGTGAAAAATAAAAACATCCCGGGTGCAGTAGCCTTGATTATTCGCAATGGTAAGATCGTTTATCACAAAGCCTTTGGATACAGTGATGTCGATAAGAAAAATGCTCTTAAGAAAGATGATATCTTCCGCATAGCTTCCCAAACCAAAGCAATTACCAGCCTGGCCGTTATGATGCTCTGGGAAGAAGGAAAGTTTTTGCTCGATGAACCGGTCTCGAAATACATTCCGGAATTCAACAATCCAAAAGTTTTAAAAAGCTTCAATAGACAAGACTCAACCTTCACAACAGAACCTGCTCTCAGAGAGATAACCATCAGGCATTTGCTCACCCATTCGTCAGGCATCGATTACGCAGTTATTGGAAGTGCAGAATTCAAAGCGATCTATGCCAGGGCCGGAATACCCAGCGGAATTGGAAACGACAGGGATGTGCTATCTGCGAAAATAAAACTTCTTGGAGGAATGCCATTGAAGCATCAGCCCGGTGAACGGTGGACCTATGGGCTAAATACAGATGTACTTGGATACCTGGTGGAAATCTGGTCAGGCTTATCGTTTGACCAATTTTTGAAAACCCGGGTCTTTGACCCACTCGGTATGGATGACACCTTCTTCTACCTGCCCAGAAATAAACAGAACCGGCTCGTTTCCCTCCATGGCAATCGGGATGGGAAAGCCTACAAAATGGATTCCCCCGGATACGATGCCAATGATCCGGATTATCCGAAATTAAAAGGGACTTACTTTTCCGGTGGCGCGGGATTGTCATCCACCGTTGAAGATTACGCGAAATTCCTGCAACTCTTTCTTAACCACGGCGAATTTAATGGATCTCGCCTCCTGAGCCGAAAAACTGTCGAATTAATGCTGACTGATCAACTGCCTGATTTTGACAATGAATTTGGATTGGGATTCGGTCTTGAAACCGTCAAAAATGATTACCGGTCACCTGTAAGCCTGGGGTCTTTCTCCTGGGGCGGTGCCTTTAGTACCTCGTACTGGGCAGATCCGAAAGAAAACCTGATTGGCCTTATTTATACCAATATCTACAACAATCCATACGGAGAGATCGCAGATAAATTTGAGGTGCTGACTTACCAGGCACTGGTTGATTAACTTTCGTTTATCCTGACGTCTTTATGGTATCCGTTTGCCAGTCGATTGTAAGGCAGGCTAACGATCAGTTCCTCCTCTTCCAGCCGCGCATTGATCTTATTGATGTCAATATAATAAGGCACATTGCGGTTGTATACAAACCTCGGCAGCGGTATGAGCCGTTCGCCGCAAGTGATGTTGATCAGGTAGAAGATAGAAAGATTGTTATTATGAATTTCTACACGGATATCATCCAGGCTGATGCCCGGAACCCTCAAACGAATTTCACGATGATCATCATGGTGCGCCAGGTTTAGCCGGGGCTCACTCACCCCGCCATTTAACGTGTTTAAAACATCTATCGAGGTTATTAAATCCAAATAATTTTCCTTTTTCATATCCACTTCATTTGTGAAGAATGAATTTAAAGCAACGATAACAGGGTTAAATCTGACCGGGGCTAGTGCCGGTGTCTGAGTTATCACTCAACCAACAGATTGTCGAATAAGGTATGGTTGATACAGGGCATATTTTCTCTTCATTAAAAAATCCGTACCAAGACCTTTGGCAGGAAAGGGTGCCCCCATGGGTATTTGCGAGGAACTTTAAGGGTAGAGCACTACCCGGAGGGAATGTCGAAAAGTCTTCTGTTGGGGAATACTTTCACACCAGCTCGCAGGTGTCTGTATACACAATCCCGTTTTGAAGAAATAAGAAAACGCGTGTAACGCCCCCGGAATTAATATAACAAATGAAAATTACTGTTTAAACCTCAACTTGAAAAACAACAAAGTAGAGGCCAACAATAAGGTTAACAGGTTCGCCACAATTACGGGGACATCATTTACAGCAAAACCATAAACCAGCCACATGACCACCCCGAGACAAAAAAGAGAAAACATACGTAAAGAAAGGTCTTTCGCCGAGCGGCTTTTCCAGGTTTTTACTACCTGCGGCAAAAAGGCGGCGGTTGTTAAAGACCCTGCCAGCAATCCCAATACCTGAATCGCAATCATACTATCTCTATTTCAGGCAAATATAGGGGCAGCGCGAAAAGCAACCCCGGTGATGTAAAGTTTATTTTATTTATGCGAGATCAATCGTTTGCGAAAATTTTTTTCGGCAGCTGTCTCGCTGAGTTGATCCGGGCTAGGCCAAAAATCAACGCGGGTATCGAAAATAATATGCCGGACATGTCTGATCGCCTGAATAGAGTGAGATAATTGATTTGTTTTCGCTCCCACAGTTGATTGACAACCGTAAATCCGCTAAATGCCATAAGGAAGATATATATAATAAAGAGTGGACGGGGTGCCCTTCACAGCACTGGATCTTACATAAAAAATTTTCTGTTAAAGTTCTTGAGGACCTGGGCCATACGATAACAACCTGGTAACGCAGTGAGTCATTTGCTTTGACTATTATTAAATGTTTCACGATGGCCATCGACGGCATCTAAAGCAAAAAAATACCGATATTCTAATTTCCATCCAATCATTGACCGAAATCGTTTGTTTTTTCGGAGAAATGATTTACCTTCAAACGTCACCCTTAAACCACATAAATTATGGGAAAGGTCAGAAATATTATTCAGACAAAGGGCACCGCAATTTATTCGGTTCCCTCGAAGGTCACGGTCTATCAGGCGCTCGAGCTCATGTTCGAGAAAAACATCGGAGCTCTGTTAGTGATTGACGATGGTAAATTCCTCGGCATTTTTACAGAACGCCATTACGCCCGAAAACTTGCGCTTCGGGGGAAATCATCAAAGGAAACCCTCATTGGAGAAATAATGACTGAACGGCCTGTAACGGTAACCCCCGACACGCGGATCGAAGAGTGTATGAAAATCATGACGAGTAAGAAAATTCGCCACCTCCCTGTTATGGAGAACGAAAAACTGGTTGGCCTGATTTCAGTCGGTGACGTTGTAAAATATATAATTGAAGAGCAGAAATTTATAATTGAGAATCTGGAACAATACATATCGCATTGAGAAGTATTGTATGCGCCCATGCTTTATTGGCATGCGAAGACGAACAAAGTGCAGCAGGTGTTAGTTTGAGAACCTTAAAAGGGTTTGCCGGAGGCAAACAGTTTTGGATAGCTTAGATAAAACCGAAATGCTTTGGCCCATACTAGTTTATGGAGCCATTGTTCTAAGCCTGGTATGTTTAATGCTAGGCCTTTCTTTTGTATTGGGGCAGCGACATGAAGAGCGAGCCACGGGCGAGCCCTATGAGGGAGGTATTGTCAGCGCAGGTTCGGCGCGTCTTCGCTTCTCTTCCCAATTTTATCTCATCGCTATGCTATTCGTCATTTTTGACGTCGAAACGATTTTCATCGTGAGTTGGGCTATAGCCTTTCAGGAACTTGGATGGTATGGATACATCGGTGTCATGGTTTTTGTCATTCTACTTTTTGTTGTTCTCATCTACGAGTGGCGAAACGGAGCGCTTGACTTTGGGCCCGACGGAGGCAAAATATTAAAAGCTTACAAAAAGCTAAGAGCAGAAAGCAAAAAGCAAAAAGCTTGATGGCAGAAGCTTGAAGGAGTTTAAGATATATGATTTGTATTTTCCAACCGCTAAAGGCCAAAAGCCAATAGCTTTAAATATTTACACATGAATTGGTGGCTAAGCAAAACTGATGAACGCGCGTTGAAAGGTACAAGCTCAATGGAAGAAACGATGAAGCAGAGCATCATGCTTACCACCGTTCAGGATTTGCTCGCCTGGGGAAGAAAAAATTCAATATGGCCTTTCCACTTCGGCCTCTCCTGTTGTTTTGTCGAAATGGCGACAAGTATGACCCCTAAATTTGATGTGGCCCGCTTTGGGGCAGAAGTAATACGCGGAACACCCCGCGAAGCTGATGTGATGATCATCGCCGGTACCGTATTCATTAAAATGGCTCCGATAATAAAACGTCTGCACGAACAGATGATGGAACCGCGCTGGGTGATTTCCATGGGTTCATGTGCAAACTCCGGAGGAATGTACGACATCTATAGCGTCGTTCAGGGCGTTGACAAATTCCTTCCCGTCGATGTTTATGTACCGGGATGTCCTCCCCGCCCCGATGCATTTATCGATGGTCTGGTGCTGTTAACCGAATCTGTTGGAAAAGAACGCCGGCCTCTGAGTTGGGTGATCGGCGACCAGGGTGTAATCAGACCTG
Source organism: Cyclobacteriaceae bacterium (assembly GCA_040902445.1). Classification (GTDB taxonomy): domain Bacteria; phylum Bacteroidota; class Bacteroidia; order Cytophagales; family Cyclobacteriaceae; genus Chryseosolibacter. Next base: position 15,723 of record JBBDXJ010000196.1, read on the forward strand.
ACAAAGTTTCCATCAAAGACAGAAGATGGGAAAAACGAAAAGAAATGACAACATTCCGTTCCCCAGACGAAATATAGAAGTAGTAAGCTTTAAGCGGTAAGCAGGAAGCAAATGATTAAGCGGAAGAAGGAGTATGTAGAGTAGTAAGTTAAATAAACAACCGGCACAAGGGGTGCTTGGCGTGATATGGAAAAAACACTTGGTCCAACAGAGCAACTAAGGTTAAAATTTGGGGAAAATAATTTCACTGAACAGGCAACCAGGGATGAGATCCTCACTCTTTGGCTCCCGTTGGACAAATTGAGAGAGGTGCTGACATATCTCAAACTTGAGATCGCACAACCTTATCGCCTGTTATACGACCTCACTGCCATTGATGAGAGAACCCGAAAATTCTACAATGGTTACCCTTCCACTGAATTCACACTCGTTTATCATCTTTATTCTTTTAACCGGAATAATTTCATCCGCCTGAAATGTGCCTTGAAAGGCGAATATCCCTCAGCGCCCAGCATCATTTCGTTGTGGGCGAATGCAAGCTGGTATGAACGCGAGGTCTTTGATATGTTTGGCATTCGTTTCGACGGCCATCCGAATCTTCGAAGAATCTTAATGCCCCTGACCTGGGAAGGTCATCCGCTGCGGAAGGAACATCCCGCCAGGGCAACCGAGATGGGGCCATTCACAATGCCCGACGATAAAATCGATCGCGAACAGGCGTCATTACAATTCAAGCCCGAAGACTGGGGCATGGCCCGACACAGTGATGATTCCGATTTCATGTTTCTCAATATCGGCCCTCAGCATCCCGGTACCCATGGTGTATTGAGACTTGTATTGCAACTGGATGGCGAAGATATAGTAGACATTGTTCCTGACATAGGATTCCATCACCGCGGTGCGGAAAAGATGGCCGAACGCCAGTCATGGCACACCTACATTCCATATACTGACCGGATAGATTACCTCGGAGGAGTCAACAATAATCTTGCGTATTTACTGGCAGTGGAAAAATTGGCCGGTATACAGGTGCCGGAACGCGCAGAGGTCATCCGCGTGATGTTGTGCGAATTCTTCCGCATCGCCAGCCACCTCGTCTGGTATGGAACATTTGCACAGGATGTTGGCCAGCTTTCACCGGTGTTTTATATGTTCTCAGACCGTGAAAAAGTATTTGATGTGATCGAGGCTGTCTGTGGAGGACGCATGCATCCCAACTGGTTTCGCATCGGCGGAGTTGCACAAGACCTTCCCATCGGTTGGGAAACACTCGTAAAAAAATTCCTCGATTATTTTCCGAAACGAATGCGGGAATACGATAACCTCGTAATGAAAAACTCCATCTTCAAAGCCAGAACCGTTGGAATCGGGATCTTCACTGTTGAGGAGGCAATTGAATGGGGCGTAACCGGGCCTAACCTGCGCGCGTGCGGACTCGGATGGGACTTCAGGAAAAAACATCCGCATTCAGGATACGAAAAATTTGACTTTGAAATCCCCACAGCCGAGAATGGCGATTGCTATGACCGGGCTGTCGTACGCGTTGAAGAGATGAGACAAAGCCTGCGCATCATTGAACAGTGCTATAAAAACATGCCGGCTGGTCCCTATAAGGCCGACCATCCGCTTACAACGCCTCCGGTGAAAAAACACACGATGCAGGATATTGAAACACTGATCACACATTTTCTGAATGTGAGCTGGGGACCTGTGATTCCGCAAGGAGAAGCAATGAGTTGTATAGAAGGGACAAAAGGTGCAAACAGTTATTACGCGATCAGCGATGGAAACACCTCACCCTATCGCCTAAGGGTGCGCTCTCCATCGTTTCCGCATATGCAGATGATGCCGTACATCAGCAGGGGATATTCCGTGGCTGACCTGCTAAGCATTCTCGGTGCGATGGATTATGTGCTGGCAGATATTGACAGATAAGCGCGCGGCTGTAATTAATGCGCGATAACAATATTGTAAAAAAGTAATCCTTACAGGATCAATATCTATGTTGACGACTGACGAAAAAAATGAAATTGAAAAAGCCATCAGCATCGTGCCTATACGCAAATCTGCATGTATCGAAGCGTTAAAGGTCGTACAACATCATCGCCGTTGGATCTCGGATGAAAGCCTGAAAGATGTTGCTGCCTATATGGAAATGTCGCCCGAAGAATTAGATTCCGTGGCTACTTTTTATAATCTGTTGTTCAGAAGACCTGTGGGGCGCCACATCATTCTCGTATGCGACAGCATTAGCTGCTGGGTAATGGGCTACGAAAAAATCAGGGATCATCTCACACAAAAACTGGGAATCAGGTTTGGAGAGACCACTCCCGACGACCGGTTTACGCTGCTGCCAAATTGTTGCCTGGGAACGTGTGACACCGCCCCCGCGCTTATGATCGACAAAGACCTTTATAAGAATGTAACCATCGAACAACTGGATGAGATACTTCAAAAATATTCATAACAACATTAGCAACACGTTGTAAAAAGTAGAGCATATGGAGAAACCGCTCACCGAACATATTCGCGAAGACCGTCGGCCATTTTCTTTGAAAGAGTACGAGAAGGTGGGAGGATATGAAGCCCTTCGCAAAGTGATGAAAGGTATGTCTCCAAAGTCCATTGTCGACCTGGTAAAAGATTCCAACCTGCGAGGACGCGGCGGCGCGGGTTTCTCCACGGGACTTAAGTGGAGTTTTGTTCCGCAAAATAATTCAAAACCAAAATATCTCATCGCTAACGCGGATGAAATGGAACCTGGAACTTTTAAAGACAGGATCCTCCTCGAATGCACTCCACATCAGCTTATCGAAGGGATGATATTATCAGCCTTTGCAATCCAGGCAGACCAGTCATTTGTTTTCCTTCGATGGGCTTACCACAATGCAGCCGACGCCATCCACGAAGCCATACATGAAGCTTACTCGGCAGGATATTTAGGAAAGAACATTCTCGGTTCCGGATATGACCTCGACATGCACCTGCACACCGGTGTAGGACGATACATGTGTGGGGAAGAAACTGCATTGCTCAATTCACTTGAAGGGAAGCGCGCAATACCACGCGCAAAACCCCCTTTTCCCCAGATCAGCGGATTATTTGGGAAGCCAACCATCGTGAACAATGTAGAAACCCTTTGCAATATTCCGCACATTATCAACAAGGGATCAGACTGGTTTCACAAATTGAGCCTCACCCAGGATACCGGAACCAAGATCTTTGGTGTCAGCGGTAAAGTTAAAAAACCAGGGGCCTGGGAGTTGCCTCTGGGCATTACGATGCGTGAATTGATTAATGAATACGCCGGTGGTATGCAAGACGGCCTGAAATTTAAAGGCGCCTTGCCGGGAGGTGCCTCCGTAGAGTTCTTAGTTGAGGAACATCTGGATGTAAAACTGGACTATACCTCCGTTGCCGCTGCAGGAAGCCGCCTGGGCACAGGCACACTGATCATACTCGATGACAAAACCTGCCCGGTTGGTTTTGTGCAAAACCTCGAGTATTTCTTTGCTCAGGAATCCTGCGGCTTCTGCACCCCTTGCCGCGAAGGTCTTCCATGGGTTTCGAAAATACTCTCTTCAATAGATGAGGGCGCCGGCCGGGAAGAAGATATGAAATTACTCGAATTCCATACAAAATATTTAGGGCCCGGAAACACTTTCTGCGCCCTTGCACCCGGCGCAATGGCACCGCTGCAAAGTGCAATCAAATATTTCAGAAAAGATTTTGAACAACATATTCATGAACAGAAATGTCCGTGGAAATAAAAATTACAGCGCACTAACCACCAGAGACTGATTATGGCAACGCTATACATTGATGATAAGCCCTATGAAGTAAAATCCGGAAAGAACATTCTTGAAACCTGCCTTTCGCTTGGTTTTGATTTGCCCTATTTCTGCTGGCATCCCTCGCTGGGTTCCGTCGGGGCATGCCGTCAATGTGCCATCAAGGTTTATAAAAACGAAGAGGATAAAACCGGGCGGCTGATCATGTCATGCATGGAACCTGTTGCCGATAATCAACGCATATCCATCGCCGACCCCGAAGCAACTGCGTTCCGTTCCAATGTGATCGAATGGCTGATGACCAATCATCCGCACGACTGTGCGGTTTGTGATGAAGGCGGCTCCTGCCATCTTCAGGATATGACGGTGATGACCGGACACGCCTATCGCAGATTCAAGTATAACAAACGCACCTATCACAACCAGAACCTCGGTCCATTCATCAACCATGAAATGAACAGATGCATCCAGTGCTACCGTTGCGTTCGCTTCTACCGCGACTACGCCGGAGGCCACGACCTGGAGGCATTTGCATCAAAAAACCATGTGTATTTCGGAAGACATGAGGATGGTACATTAGAAAATGAGTTCAGCGGCAACCTTGCTGAGGTCTGTCCCACTGGCGTCTTCACTGATAAGACATTAAAACAACATTATACGCGGAAATGGGATTTGACAACGGCACCTTCTATCTGCCATCATTGCAGCCTTGGTTGCAACACAATCGCAGGTGAACGCTACGGAGGCCTCAGAGCAATTACCGCACGTTACCATGGCGATGTGAATGGTTATTTCCTCTGCGACCGCGGTAGGTTTGGTTACGAATTCACCAATGCCCCTGACCGCATCCGTCAACCCCTGATCCAGCAACAACCGGTGGCTGCCGAAAAAATAATTCAGCAGGTTTCGGGAATCGTTAAGACCAACAAGGTGATTGGCATCGGATCGCCACGGGCATCCCTTCAGTCGAATTTTGCCCTGAAAGCCCTGGTCGGCGAAGATAATTTTTATCACGGCGTATCGGTTGATGAGCACAATCTTGCGGAGCTGGTGATTAAAGTACTAAAAGAAGGACCGGCCAGAACGCCATCGATGCGCGAAGTTGAAAAAGCCGATGCCGTTTTTATTATCGGCGAGGATCTGACCAACACCGCGCCGATGATGGCGTTGGCCGTCAGGCAAGCCGTTAGACAAAAACCGTTGGAAGAGATCGAAAAAGCTTCTATCCCCAAATGGCATGATGCGGCGGCGCGTGAAATTATTCAGGAAAAGAAGGGACCATTGTTCATTGCTTCCGTCACAGATACAAAACTTCACGAGGTGGCTACCGGCAGTTTTCATGGCGCTCCTGATGACCTGGCCAGGTTAGGATACGCGGTTGCTAATCTGATCGATCAAACCCTTCCACCCGTTAAAAATTTGCCGAAAGAAGCTGAAGAATTTGCGCGCCAGATCGCCAATGCTCTGTTGGCAGCAAAAAGACCGGTTATTATTTCGGGCATGTCATGTGATTGTGCTACCGTTATCAAAGCAGTCGCCAACGTAGCCTGGGCCCTGCATAATAAGAATCCCCATGCCGGTATTGTTTTAACGTTACCGGAATGTAATTCCATGGGTCTCGCAATGATGGGCGGCCATCGCCTGAATTCTGCATTTAATGCGGTGATGAATGACCACGCTGATACGGTTATCATAATAGAAAATGATCTCTATCGCCACGCCAAGACCGATGTTGTTGACAAGTTTTTAGGTAAATGCAAACAAGTCATTGTGATTGACCATACTCCTCATCCAACAACTGACAAGGCCCATATTCTTATCGCAGCGGGAACTTTTGCAGAGTCAGATGGCACAATGGTAAATAATGAAGGGCGCGCTCAAAGGTTTTTCCAGGTGCATGAATGCTCTCCCCTCATCCAGGAAAGCTGGCGTTGGTTACTGCAAATCGCGGCAACAACCGAGAATCAACGAATGAAACCGTGGAAAAATTTTCAGGATGTCTCTGTTGCGCTTTCCACTGAAGAGCCGATGTTAAAGGGTGTAGATACAATTACGCCACCACCGGATTTTCGCATCGCTGGACAAAAAATACCCAGGGAATCACATCGTTACAGCGGACGCACGGCCATGTTCGCTAACGTTCACGTGAGCGAGGAAAAACCACCGGAAGATCCGGATTCTGCATTGACCTATACCATGGAAGGGTACCACGGTCAACCACCATCATCGATGATACCTTTCTACTGGGCACCGGGATGGAATTCAGTTCAAGCGATCAATAAATATCAGGAAGAAGTCGGGGGTTCTCTGCGCGGCGATGATCCCGGTCTGCGTTTGATTGAACCACAAACCAGCGCTGCTCCAAAATACTTTACTGACCTTCCCGAAATATTCATTCCACTGCAGGACCATCTCTGGATGGTCGCGCTGCACCATATATTCGGGTCTGAAGAACTTAGTGCGCGTGGGGCAGCCGTTGCTAAAAGAGTTCCGAAAAGTTATGTAATAGTAAATGTACAGGATGCCCGGGAATTGAACCTTCAACCCGGCGGATTACTTAACTTTGAAGTCAACAGGCAAGCGTACCAACTACCGGTGCAGATCAGTGCATCAATCCCGAAAGGGATCGCCGGGATGCCATACGGTCTGCCGGGTCTGCCGTTCATAGATCTTCCCGCCTGGGCAATATTAAAACCTGCTTCCCATGGATGAACCTGTAAATCCCATACTGATCGTTGCAGTGGTGCTCGGGGGCGTCATGCTGGTAGCTCCCGGCCTGATCTGGCTGGAGCGCAGGATGCTGGCCTTATGGCAGGACCGTTACGGACCTAACCGCGCAGGACCATTCGGCATATTGATCGTGCTCGCCGATACCTTAAAACTTTTTTTCAAAGAAGACTGGATCCCTCCTTTTGCCGATAAGAAGGTGTTTGTTATTGCACCTGCTATCGTGATGATTTCAGCACTGATGGGTTTTGTGATCATACCTTTCGCACCGGGATTCGTGGTCTCTGATCTGAACATCGGAATCTTATTTTTCCTGGCGTCCTCTTCCATGGGTGCCTATAGCATCATCCTCGGAGGCTGGGCCTCCAATAATAAGTATGCATTGCTCGGTGCCATGCGCGGAGCAGCCCAAATGATTTCATATGAAGTTTTTATGGGCCTGGCCATCATGGGTGTTGTTGTATTATCAGGATCTTTTAGTCTTCATACCATTGTAGAAGCTCAGGCGGATATGTGGTTTGTGATTCCCCAGTTTGCGGGTTTTGTCATTTTCTTAATCGCCGGGATTGCGGAAACCCATCGCCTGCCTTTTGATATCCCGGAGGCAGAAAGTGAGATCATCGCGGGATTTCACTCTGAATACTCAGGAATGAAATTCGGAATGTTCTTCGTGGGCGAATATGTGGGAATTGTCCTGATCTCCAGTCTAACGGTAGCCCTGTACTTCGGAGGTTGGCTTGGACCTGATTTCCTTCCTCCCGCAGTATGGTTCATACTGAAAACATTCGTATTCATTATGCTTTTTATATTGTTAAGAGCCTCGTTACCCAGACCGAGATACGATCAGCTGATGGGTTTTGGATGGAAGATTTTGTTGCCTATTACCATTATAAACCTGATGATAACCGCTGCGGTGGTGCTGGTGATGAGAATAGGATGGCCGTGAAAGCCAGTAGTCATTAAGTCATTAGGTCATTAAGTCATTAGTCCCCAAGTCCCCTTTAGGGGATTTAGGGGTAACAAAAGGAGGTATTATGTTCAGTATTGTTAGAAGTATGTGGATCACGTTTCTCCATATGTTCCATAAGCGTGAAACGATTTTGTATCCCGAAGAGAAACCGGTACTGACAACGCGCTGGCGTGGCAGGATCGTGTTGACACGCGATCCGGATATGGGTGAGCGCTGCGTGGGTTGCTATCTGTGCGCTGCAGCTTGTCCGGTAGATTGTATTTCACTCCAGGCTACCGAAGACGAGACAGGCCGCAGATATCCCGAGTTTTTCAGGATCAACTTTTCGCGATGCATTTTTTGCGGATATTGTGAAGAGGCTTGTCCTACCTATGCCATCCAGCTCATACCGGATTTTGAAATGGCTGAATTCAACAGACAGAATCTGGTATATGAAAAGGAAGACCTCCTTATCGATGGACAAGGTAAATATCACGGATATAATTATTATAAAGTTGCCGGCCTGGCCATAGGAGGCAAAGGCAAAGGCGAAGCGCAAAATGAAAATCCTCCTGTAGACGTAAAAAGTTTATTACCCTGATATGGAAGCAACCTTTTATATATCGGCAGGTGTCGCCATCCTGGCAACCATAATGGTGATTACCAGTTACAATATGATACATGCCCTTATCTATCTCGTGGTTTCCTTCCTCGCCATAGCGGTCGTGTTCTTTGTTCTCGGCGCGCCCTTTATCGCAGCGCTGGAAATCATCATCTAC
>JBBDXJ010000197.1:0-3482 GCA_040902445.1 Cyclobacteriaceae bacterium
TTCTTGAGATCGAAAAATAATCCGCAGCAAGTTTGGGGTTGAGCCTGAGTGCCAACAGGAACAACAAAATAATGACCAGCCCGGAAACCACGACAAAGTCCCTGAAATGTGAGTAGGGTCTCGAGGCGTTTTCAGCCTCCCTCCGCAAGGGGGCCTGCATCAAAATAACTTCAGAGTTTAGATCCCTTTCATTGATCTTGTTCTGATGAAGAGCGATCCAAAAGGAACTGGCGTTTACCTTTTGGGAGAGGCTGTCAATGTTTAACAATACCTCCCCCTCATATTCGCCCGTTACCCTTCCGTTCACAAAAAGAAAATAAGGCTTATCGGATTCTATTCTCAGAAAATTTCCCGCGAACGCGTGGGGTTCCAACCCAAAATAAATTGTATTCAGTCCTGTAAAGGGAAGTTCTCCTAATGGTTTATAGGCGCCGTCCTGAAAAGTCATCCACTCAGCGCGCAGATCTTTTACAATGGTGAATTTTTCCTGAGCAAAAAGACCTGAGTATAAAAAAATGAGAAGGGTCAATGATAACAGCCGAGCGAACATAAGCGTAAAAATATAAGAATTGCGCGAATGCGGGAAATGCACGTAAGTTTGATGTCAATATGGCCGGAATTTATCTTCATGTTCCTTTTTGCAAACAGGCTTGTCACTACTGCGATTTCCATTTTTCGACCAATACGGAAATCAGAAAGGATCTCGTTCATGCCATGGGTGAGGAAATTTCACTACAGCGCAACTATCTCCAGGGTGAACCTTTGCAAACAGTTTATTTTGGTGGCGGCACCCCTTCGCTGTTGGATAAAAAAGAACTGGAATTCCTTTTGAAAACCATTTACCGGATCCACAAAGTTTCAGCCGCAGCCGAGATCACTTTGGAAACCAACCCTGATGATCTGTCCCATAGCAAATTAGTGGATTTAAGATCGCTCGGCATAAACCGCCTGAGTATTGGCATTCAGTCTTTTGATGATGAGATCCTCAGGTACCTTAACCGGATCCATTTTGCAGCTACTGCTATCCGTTCCGTTGAGCTGGCGCTAGAAACCGGATTTGATAATATCAGCATTGATCTCATTTATGCAATCCCGGGATTGACAACCGAGGCCTGGAAGAGAAACATAGCGCGGGCTATCCAACTGCAACCTCAACACATCTCCGCTTACACCTTAACTATTGAGGAAAAGACGGCTTTTGGAAAATGGTTTGCCCAGGGGAAACTAATTCCAGTAGATGAAACCCTCGCCGCCGAACAACTTGAGTTACTGATGTCGGAACTTTCATCCGCAGGTTACAGGCAATATGAAATTTCAAATTTCGCCCGGCCTGGTTACGAATCCAGACACAACAGCAGTTACTGGAAAGGCGCGAAGTATCTCGGTATCGGACCGAGCGCTCACTCTTACAACCAAACCACCCGTCAGTATAATGCTTCTAACAATCACCTGTATGTTCGTTCCATAAAAGAGGGAAAGATACCCGCCGAAAAAGAAGTGTTGAAAAAAGGCGATCATATTAATGACTACATCCTCACTACCCTGCGAACAGATATTGGATGTAATCTTTCTGTTTTAAAACGCGATTTTGATTATGACCTGTTATCTCTTCACAGTGGATACCTTCACGAATTGCAGAATCATAACCTGATTTCTGTTGAGGATGATCACCTCAAACTGACGGAAGCAGGCAGGCTCCTGGCTGATAAAATCTCTTCAGATCTTTTTTTAATAGAGTAATCACTTTTTGTCCACCCCCTTTTCGTAATTTTGTATAATGAACTCCATGACATCCCCTGAGGATAAGAAAGTCTACATGCTACTGAAGTCAGTTATCTTCCATTACCATGGACTTGATGAAGCCGAAAAAGGCGAGCTGGAAAAAACTTCCGGCGAACTAAATGCAGATCCCGAGTATAAGTGGGCATTGGAATTCATCGCCCAGGATTACATTACCGCCTTCGACCGCGCACGCGAGTACCTCAACCTTATTATAGGTGATTATCCGAAAAACAAAAGAGTACAGTTGATCACTATGGTCTGGGAGGCAAACAATCAGAAAGGATACGTTACTGAAATGGAAGCGACTGCAATGTTGCGGCTCGCCCGGGACTGGAACGTAAAAGATGAACTGATCGGACTGGTGCTACAGTAGATCTTCACTTACTGCTACGGCTATCTTGGAATCCGCCGTTCCATAATATAAAAACCATTTGTCCCTGAAGGGAACCATCCCCTCAAGAAAACAAACCTGATTGATCTGGCCGATTATTTCATAATCCTTGTCGGGTTTCATGAACGGTTTTTCCAATCTGTTTATCAATCGGGTTGGATCATTCTTATCGAACAAAGCCTGGCCGGCGCAATAGGCGCCTTTGGCATAAGTAGGGTCTCCATCCTGCTCCGCATTCATTCCATTATATATAAGAAGGATACCATCCTCCTCAAGCAGCGCGTAAGGACCGCTTTCAACCAGTCGGCTATCAAAATATTTTTTTCGTGGCTGAAGCACGGATTGCAAGCTGCCATTTTGTTCTACTGGTTTCCAGTGCAGGAGATCCTCAGAGGTGGCCAGAAAAAGATCCGTATCTCCGAAATACATCCAGTATCTGCCGTTGATCTTGTGCGCAATGATCCTGGAGCCAACGCGGCGGGCAACAATTGCTCCGGACTTACTCCATATATTTTTGTAGCTGCCATTCAATACTGTACCGTGCTTCGTCCAATGGATGAGGTCAGGCGAAGTTGCCAGAAGCAAGCGCGCAATTTGTCCGTCATATGCCGTGTATGTCATTACATAAGTGCCTTCGTCGCTTTCAACAACACGCGGATCTTCAATGCCCCCTTCCCATTCATAAATTTTTAAACTATCGTTGTCCGGGAAAAGCACTGGCTCGGGCATTTTAGTAAAGTGCAATCCGTCTTCACTCACTGCCAATCCAATACGGGAAGTGCCAGCGTGTTTTCCAATCTTATCTTCGGCCCGATAGAGCAAATAGATCTTATCCTGTTTTACTACCGCTGCAGGATTAAAGACGTCCTTTTCCTCCCACTTCACAGATTTGCCAAGAACAGGGCAGCGGAATTCAAGAACTCCTGCTGTCAGCACCGGGTTCACGCTATCCACTTTGTTGAAGGGTAATATTGCCCATGTAGTATCTGCGATGGAATTCGAATTTTCCTTTGGATTTTCTTTGGAAGATTGACAGGCGGGCATCAGGACAGCTCCGATTAAGAGGCTTGTTAAAATCGTCGCTTTTCGTTGCATCATTTGTATATTTCGCCAGGCAAGGTACTGATGAAAACAAAAAAGAAAAAGTTAGATGATGATCTTCTGAAAAAAGCGCTGGAGGAAGAGAACCGTATCCGCACTGCTTTTAAGGATAAAGACTGGGCAGAGATCAAAGGGGCAAACAGCTGGATGATATTCAAGGTAATGTCAGAGCTTGTCGAGGGTATGGAAAAGCTGGCTAAGATCGGAC
>JBBDXJ010000198.1:0-23604 GCA_040902445.1 Cyclobacteriaceae bacterium
CGGCTTGCCAAAAATATTATCCGTTACTCTCTGGAAAAGGTCAAATTCAATGCCGATCAATCCATTGAGGAAAGTTGCATCCAGGCCAACATTATACGTTGTCATATCCAGCCAGGTGATATCGGGATTCGCCAGGCCCGTGTTGCGGATTAACCGGTAAACATCCGATCCGAACACATACACGCTGCTGGTCGCACCCAATATTTCATAACCCGTCAGATACTTGAAAGCTTCTACATTATCATTACCCGACATGCTGTATGACGCTCTGATCTTCAGATCATCAATCCACGTGACGTTGTCTTTGATAAAAGATTCCTCGGCGATACGCCATCCGGCAGATACGCTGGGAAAGAACCCCCAACGTGAATCGGGCGAGAACTTGTGACTGGCATCATAACGGAAGGTCCCTTCCAGCAGATACCGATTCTTAAAACCATAATTAATACGGCCTACATAACTGGCGCGTCCTGTTTTAATAGCCCCTCCGTTGTTGGTGAGGTTATCAGGTGATCCGGCAAAAAGGTAGGGAACTTCAACAGACAAAAGGTCGACACGTCCCGCAGACAAAAAGTTGTAGTCGGTGGATATCCACTCACTTAGCAACTAACCGTGCACCGAATGGTTTGCAAAAGACCTGTCGTAGTTCTGGTAAATCATGGGATTCAACTGTGTGTATTGAGACATGGTCTCCTTCAGGGAATTGGCGCCGTTTGTGCCCCATTGCGTGTACTCGTCTGCGCTGTAATCGTAGCTCAGGACATCGAAGGGCCTGTCTTGAGTCTTGGTGAAAGTATTATTGACCGTGTAGTTCAAGGCGGCATTCACGTTCATCCCTTCGATGCCAGGGACATCATATTTTAAATTGAACCTGCCCATGAAATACTGCTGCACGTCATCATCGAATCCGGTCATATCACGGTGTGTCTGGGCCACGGGACTTCGCTCGAGGAAACCTGAATATGCTCCGCCCTTGCTGGGATCAGGTAATGTCGGGGACCACATTGGCAAAGCGGTTTTAAGATTGATCCAGATATCTCTCAGGGAAGTCTGTGGCGCAAGGCGCGTCTCGTTCCGATAGGATAGATCAACAGAGGCTGAAAGCCGGTCAGTGATCTGTACATCAACATTTGAACGGGCATTGTATCGCCGGAAGGTGAGATCGTCCGACTTGTAAATACTGGCCTGATCAAGGTAGCCGGCAGACATAAAGTATTTTACTTTGACGCTGCCACCCTTCACGGACAGGTTATGCGTTTGCATAGGCGCCCAATTTTTGAACGCTGCTTTATACCAGTTGGCATTTACATAATCCGGATCGGTGCCATCCTTGAATTTTTGAATTTCTTCTTCCGTGTATGTAAAGGGCAAAGCGGAGTTTAATTCCCCTTCATGCAGCATCTCCGCGTATTTACCTGACGAAACAAATTCAGGAACGGTTGTGGGCTGTTGTAAAGTGTAATTTCCTGTATAAGAGATGACAGGCTGGGCAGATGTTCCCCTTTTTGTGGTGATGAGAATCACCCCATTGCCCGCCCGCGCGCCGTAGATTGCTGCAGACGCGTCTTTCAGCACGCTGATGGATTCAATATCATTCGGGTCAATTCTGGTCCACGACGTTTGCACTCCATCGACCAGTACAAGCGGTTCACCAAAACCACGGATGCTCAGATTCGCATAGTCGGCGCCCGGAACGCCCTGGCTCTGCATGGAAAACAATCCTGGTACCTTTCCGATCATCACCTCAGAAACGTTGGGAGACGGTACCTTTACAAGATCGGCTGCTTTCACGGTACCCACCGCGCCTGTTACATTTACCTTTTCCTGCGTTCCATATCCGACGACCACAACTTCCTGCAATGAAGTAATATCCGGCTCGAGTGTAATATCGATATCCGACTTGTTGTTCACCTTCACTTCCTGGTTGACAAATCCTACAAAACTGAAAACCAATGTGGATTCCGACGAAGGAACCACGATGGTGTAGGCGCCATCCACGTCGGTTACCGTACCCTGGGTCGTTCCTTTAATCGAAACGTTTACACCGGGCAGGCTTTGGCTATCGGCACCTGAAGTAATAGTGCCTTTGACAACGATCGCTTGTGTCTGCTGAAAAAGATTGGCTTCATCAGCGCGAGGCATCCGTGCCGTCCGTGGATCAGACAGGGTGCTCACGGCTAAGAACCTGCCTTCTCCATTTTCAAGGGAAGTGTTATTGTCACCGGACCACACATTTCCGGTGATCAGGCACAAGGGCAAAACACCACCATAGAGCTTTAGGTTTCGCATGGTTAAACCTGGTAGTAAAAATTTAATTTTCATGTCTTAATTTTTAATGATGTGTATAACCTATCCTGAACGTTTGTTCATTTAAGTTCACAAAAAAAAAGCGCTACTTCCCCCGAAAAAACATTTGACTACCCGTTTGTTCAAATGTAGCCCGCACATCCCCTCGTCTGCCGCACTTGACGGCGGCCGCTTAAAAATTCACTTCAACAGGCGCATCATCATAAATGATAGCATAGTTCACCTCTATCCGCGCATATTCCACCGGGTTTAAAATCCTGATGGTCACATGATGTCTGCCCTTCGGAAGCTGATACCGCCAGAACGGCGTGAACCTTCGCTGATTCGTCGCCGTGGGGAGTTTCGCTGTCTCTATCAATTTCCCGTCGATATACATCTCCGTCTCGAATACATGGTTTCGATCACCGTAGTCCTTGATGTTGGACGGGCCGGCCAAAGCAAAACCGATGCCCTCAAACTCAAAGGAAATCTCGCGTTCTGTTTTTACGGGTACTACTTTCGACACAGGGTAATGCCCCTCGAACGCCACCTCCAGCGGAACCGTCTCTGGTTTCTGAACCTTAATAACCACTTCGTTTTCGTTCACCTCACCGCCGTGGAGTTGAATCATTCGTTCGGCGTGTCTGTACGAGATATCGTAAGCTTTCGATAAGGAAATAGTAGTGCCCATAAAAGGCAGCTCTTCCACCTGGTCCAGACCCTGTGTCCAAAAGACCGGGATGTTCTTGAGTCCAACAATGGCAGCGAGTATACCGCCCGCAGTGGCAGGATTACAATCGGCGTCATCACCACACCGCGTGGCAATCTCGAAAGTGCGGGTAAAGTCACCGTTGCCATACAACAATCCCATCAGAACCCAGGCGGCGTTGATCTTTGCATCGATGTTGAAAGGCCTGAACACCCCTAACGGCGAACCGATATCCGTACCCCATTTGCGGCTGACTTTAAACCAGGTCGATTTCCAGTCCGTCGGATCCTCTTCATGCCAGCGGATCACATCACTGATGCACTGTGCAAACTTACTTTTAGCGGGAATGACTTTCAGCGCCTCCCTCACAATGTATCCGATATCATTCACATCGTCCGAGATCAGGGCGAGTGAATACAGGCTTGCCACGTAGACGCCTCCATAGTATCCATCACCGTAATTCATAATATGGCCAACTCTGTTACAGATGTCGACAGATGCGTTGATCATCCCCGGACACATCAGACCTGCGAAGTCCGCCTCGATCTGGAAGTCAATGTCATCCGCACAGGGGTTGTTCAACCAATGTCCCGATAGCGGCGGGGTCAGTCCATTCAGGATATTGTAGCGCGCCGTCTGATTTGCAAACCACAGCTTGTAATCGGCATGTGCAAAAGCGTTAGCAAAATCCTGCGCGGAAGCTTCTACGCCTTTATCCTCAATGACCTGCATAAAACTGAGGTCCATATAAATGTCATCGTATGTTCCGGGCTTTTCACGGAACTCGAGCACCAGGGAAGAGTCATTCCACTCGAGTCGCTGATTATCCTGTATCATCGTGGAATTGTACTGGAATTCCGCAGGCCTCCCGAATGTCACACCGATGGTCTGCGCCGCCCAGGCACCTTTGATCTTGTCTTTCAAGACCTCCTTTGACAGGGTCACGTTTCCATCGATCGGAAACGGGTCCGGCCGGTGGGATGTTGAACAACTTGTCAAACCGAGCAAGCAAAGCATGACGATCACTCTATTCATAACGCTATCTTAAATTCCTCGCAACTTTTTAGTTACCGATCCATTTACTGCTTGATGAACCTGATCCATTTCAATCCTTCGATCGACAGGAGATACACACCAGCCGGCAGATGCGATACATCTATCCGCGAGCCGGTACCGGATGTTTCCATCTGCCCCGCGAAGCTGAATATTTTGTAATTGGTGTCCTCTTCATACCCAGTCAGGTGCATCGCGTCTTTTACAGGATTAGGAAAAATGATCGGATTTTCAACTTCCGTCATCCCGGTGACATGCGTAATGTTACTGGTCCTTGACCCACTGTCGTTGGGTAAAAAAACTGGTGTATTCAAATATTGTATCTGTGGCTCGATCAACGTGCGCCAGTCCGGTGGCCCTATCTGAACTTTGTCGATGTATATCCACGCAGTTTCATAACCCCTGAACTTCACCTGAAAGAAATCAGAAGATCCCAGTGTCATGTTTGTCGTAAAGGAATACCGTTGGTAATTGGTGGTGAGATTTAAATCGCCAAGATTCATCCATGCATTATTAACCGTTTCCTGGATCCATGGAACCAGACGTTTTCCCGCGGCGGTGGCCTTGGCCCAGAAACTTATGGTGATCTCTTCATTATTGTACATGGCGAACGTCTCATTACCCTTGATGACATAATCGCTTCCTCCTCCCATATTCGTGACCACGGACCTTAGACCTTCACCGTCTCCCGTTCCATATCCGTTGGCGAGGGAAATAATCTGGTCGGTGGACTTCGGAACTGCCGTCCACCCGCCCTTGTCCATTTCACCGTTCGTGATATAATTGATGTTCGTGAGAAGATCTCCTTTGAACACGACATTATCAAAAACAAATCCACTGAAGAAATCATTGGGGTCCGTGCCAATGATCCTGTTCTGAAATCCGAGACTCATTTTCATTTTCACATTCCAGTTCCTCATATTTAATCCGTGGATGTGACAATGCGTGTAGTCATCGGGTGAAATATTCCAGATCAGGGGGATCTCAGTCTCTGTAACCACATCTTCGATGAGCCAGTTCTCCAGCAGGTTATACCTTCCATCTTGATGGTAACGGTTACCCACACAGTTCAGGAGTCCGACATTAAAACGGTCCACGTTCCATTCCGCGCGAAGCACGTCAAGCCGGCTTATCTTCACAACTTTTGCTGTGGAGCCGCCGATCGCTCCGCCCCAACTCATCTGAATGACGCCGCCATTGTTCAATTGCCAGACGACGATATCGGACCATGTTATTGAATCGCGGTAAACTTTTATGGCATCGTCGTTTGCCCAGATGAAGGACTTGGAAACTGAAGATCCTTCGAATGCCGCGATGCCATCGCAGTTATAAACCCACCCGCCTATGACTTTGGCATAACTGACTACGTTGTCGGTACCTATCAAGCGGATGGCAAAGTATTTCGGGTCAGCCACTACCAAACCTTCGATGGTGATGTTATTGCTTCCGTTAATGGCCTCCACACAGTGCGCTTGTCTATAATTCATTTTGTAGGAAGACAAGACGCCGCGGCCGTATATCCTCACGTTGGAATTGCCATCCATTTTCAGGGCGCCATAGACCCACGATCCGTCTTCGAAATAAATATTTTTGATATGGACAGGTATTGTAAAAACGCCAATGTTGTGCACTCCCCGTTCAAAATAAATTCCATTGTAGGAGCCGGGTATGGAAGAGAGGTCGGAAGCGTCGGCCTGATACAACACCAGATAGTCCGGGTCGGACTTGGCAGGAATATCCGTCTCGGTCGGATCGGCGAAGATCATCAAACCGTTCTTATAGCCTTCGTCTCCTATTTCCACGGAATATTGTCCAGGTTCGGTTATCGTAAAGTTTACAACGTTACCGCTGGTTGTAGCAGTAACGCCATGGCGCGAAGGAAGGATCTTCACTGATTGGCCGGCAACGGGAACCTTTGTGGTATTGATCACTTTCACGTGGACCGTGATCGGATTCTCAAAAGAAAATTTTGTCCAGTTGATCGTTCGTCCGGAAAACAGTTCCAGGGGATTTTCATCTTTCGCTTCCATATCCTGATATCCCAGTTGAAACTGCGGACAGGAATTCCTGAACACGTTTACAGGCCACGTCATCCCATTTTGACTGAGGGTGACTTCGTATATACCCGACTGTTCAACGTCTTCATAATCGACCGGGCCGATCTGCACATTGTCGATGTACATGGTTCCCGTATGGTAGCCCCTGAATTTAACATTGTAGTTATTGGAAGTCTGCGTGGTGAGTGTCATGGTAAACTGGTATTGCTTCCAGTTTGTGCTTAGATAAGCGTCTCCAAAATTCATCCACTGGTTGCCGTCGGATTCCTGAATCCAGGGTTGTAACCTCATGTCATCCACAGAACCTTTGGCCCAGAAGCTGACGGTAATTTTCTTCGATTGAGTCAGGGGAAAAGCTTCTTCTCCGCGAAGGATGTAATAGGACGCGCCACCCATGGCAGAGACAACGGTCTTCAGGGAAGTCGTACTTCCGAGCCCTGAGCCCGCCTCGAAGGAAGTGGTCAGATTGGTATTTCCCGGAACGCCGGTCCATCCCTGGCTTTCCATTTCTCCGGATGTAATCAGATTGTATGTCTGGGCGAGGGATAACGACGCTGAAAGCAGGGAGCACACGAAAATGGATGCCGTAAGTAATCGAAGCAGAGGTGTTTTCATAATCTGTGTGGTAAGATGCTGCTTACAAAATATTTATCTTGACTTTACCATTATCCACCAGGGCAATCTTCTGAGCTAGGAAATGTTCCACTTCTTGTTCGTTGGGGATAGAGGGCTGCGCACCCATTTTGGTTACGCAAAGTGCTGAAGCCGCCGTCGCGAATTCCACTGCGGCGATGAGATCGCTGCCGCGTGTAAGTCTGGCAGCCAATGCGCCGCAGAAAGTATCACCTGCCGCAGTAGAGTCGATGGTCTCTACCTGGAAAGCGGGGATGTGCCTGCTTACTTTGGAAGTTTTCACCAGGCATCCGTTGCGACCAACCGTGAGGATCACCGCGTTCGGGCCCATCCGCAGCAGGGCATTCATCACCGATTCCTCGCCTACGGAGGCTATGGATTGGCCCGTGAGCGTTTCGATTTCCGTTTCATTCACCACAAGGATGTGGATCAGTTTGAGCAAACGTGGATTAATTTCCTGAGCGGGTGCTACATTCAGAAGGACCTTTGTTCCAAATTTCACTGCGAGCGAACACACTTCCTCTACGGTTTCAAAAGGGATCTCCATTTGCAATACGACCATCAAAGCCGTGGCAATCTCTTTTTCAATGTTTCGAATGTGGGCCGGTGAAAGTTCATGATTAGCTCCCGGAGTGATGATAATACAATTCTCACCTTCATCATTGACGAGTATCATTGCTGTTCCCGTGGGCACACCTTCGACAATGCGGGATGAGGATACATCAAGGCCTTCGTTTTCGTAATACCGCATCGTATTCTGCCCGTTGGCATCATTGCCCAGGCATGTAACAAACTTGACATCACCTCCGAGCCGGTGAGCGGCGAGCGCCTGGTTGGCGCCTTTCCCTCCCATCGCCTGAACGAAAAATTGGCCGCGAACCGTCTCGCCAGCCGCCGGAAAACTTTTGACTTTTGCAATAAGGTCCGTGTTCGAACTCCCTATTACCAGAATCTTACTCATGTGATATGCATTATTATTTAAGGCCCGTGGGGTTGCGCCCCGCTCAAATGATCGTCATACAATAGTAGAAAAAAAAGATACTATAGCGCAAACGTTTGTTCAAATGAATTTGAGAAATGCGCTGTTTTCTGATGTATCGCTTTGATCATTAATGCCTTAGCCATTGATAATAAACGTACATAGGAATGCTCGTTTCGAACAAAATCAAGAAAACGTTTGTTCTAATACGAAATATGGTGCCCTTAACTTGAATGCCGGAAGCTTAATAACAACTCACGACAGTTTGCGCGCGGAACGTCCAGTATTCGAAGAGTCGAGCCACGGATCATGCCCATTTATGGTGAGGATGTTAAAGCCAGAGTCATTCAAAAAGCGTGTAGTAAATAACAGGAGGTTTACACCAATTTGAGCCAGCGGAGAATAGCCCAGCAATAAAGATATTGAAAGAAAGTGCTTTGAAACTCCATAAAGGTAGAGTATTGGTGTGGGAAAAGTACCGATCCGGAATTTGAATTTGAAAGTAAAATGCTCAATGTAGTGGGCCTATACCTGGATCCCCCTCAGAATGCAATAGTTTTATCCATCGATGAGAAAACACAAATACAAGCTTTAGATCGCTCCCAGCCCGAACTGCCGTTGCGTAGTGGAAATGCCAAACGACTCTTACTGCCAAAAGAACTAAAAACGATTTAGCGATCGAGTTATCATAATAAAAGATTTACGTTGAAGTGACATGATGTTATGTCTTATGATTATGACTTACGGTCAGAAGTAACGCTCCCTAAAATCATTTGGATGACAGCAAGTTTTGTATCGCCCGTGCGCGAGATGTAAAACGTTTTGAAAACACACCAGCACCAGACAACCTCCTTGCAAAAGTTATGACTTGACGTACAAAGTTCGATGAAGAAGTTGGCCGCGGTTATGGATGTTTAAGTACGGACCTGAAAGGCAATGGATCAGAAAAAATCATTCACAAGTTGGTAAGCAGTGCAGAATTATTGCACCACAATCAAAACGGTGGGGTGTTCCCTGAGGCTGATGAAAAATCCTCTACCATGAGGACCTGACTTAAAACCGGAAAGCTGGCTAGTGTTCCAAAACAAAGCAGTATTAACAGCCTCTTGGATAAAACCATACTGTGGGAGATTTGTCATCTAAAAGAAAGGGAACCCAACCTTCAGTGATTACTGTTTCCTGTGAGCCGCCTCCACACAGGTCGCTCGGCGTGACAAATTGCACCTTCAGCCACTCCCCGTCTACCTCTAAATAATTGATCCGATAGTCCGGCCGCTTTGTCTTAGTGGTATTGTCGTACAGGTACTTAACGTCCGGATAAAACACTTCCCCTTCAGGTGCCTTGTATAACATAGGCTTAACGCAGGTCGCGAGGAACGTAGCTTTGCTTGGAAGGTAAGTATCCCATCTCTCCACCACCAAGGACGGAGTATTACTGATCCAACCTGACAAGCGATTCCCTGAAACGTCATCTCCAAGTCGTAATTTTATCCAATCGCCCTCAATTGATTCAACCGGCAAACCGAGGTGTTCATAGGCAAATTCAAAGAGCGCGTTTTCAGCGATTGCATCGCCTTCGACTGTGAATGTTTTTGCCTGCGAGGAAATTTTTGCAACCAGTGAGGCAATCTGATCTGCGCCCTCGATGGGCTGCGCAAACACTGGTACGTTATAACTGCCCGACGAGACCGGCACAGAAACTACGCCAATGCCTCGGTATCCATCAAAACAAAAGTATTCTGCTGTGTAGGAATCCATCATATCCGGTTCTGTATCGCAACACTGTACCAGAAATGAAATGATGACTGGAATGTAAATTGCCTTTCTCATTGACGGTATTTTTCTGGAATTGCAGTTATGTTTATTGTCCGCGGCTTCTGGTAATAATGTCGGATTTAGTAAACAGAAATTGATATGGAGTCCTGTCTGGTAGTACTCCGGATACAGACTGAACGACCTGCCCGTTATCGCCATCCAACACAATAATCGTTGCGAGCCTTACTGAGCCATTTAACGTCACCGTCTTAAGCTCGTCACCAATGACTACCTGACGTTGCTCTTTATTGTACTCGAATTTTTCGACAACATAAAGATGGCTTTCATTATACGCCCATCCAATCGGAATGTCGGTATCTGACAGGTTATACCGACTTTGTTCCTCTTGAGTTGAAGCATCCCAATAATGAGATCCGCTTTTCGTATGGCATGATCGCATTGCTTTAAATTGTTGATATTTATGAATATTACCTCATTACTGCATTTTTCTTCCTTGATCCGTCGGGGATCATGATCCAGCATGCTTCCGATGCAGGTTTTCCAACGATAACGCCTTCCTTCCCAAACAGGTATCGGATCAATGGGAGGGAAAAAAGATCTGTAGTTAAAAGTACCAGCGCTATTTTCAAAACTTACATTTCGATTTACCAGGGAAAATTAGAAGCCTTCTTGATAATTGTTCAGATGCATATAAACCCATGCTATTGTCCGCTTTATGGAGTGAATATATTGATAAGATATCGTGTTCAGTCATCATTAGCCGCCGATTGATCGATTTTTACTTCCACGCACTCATTTAGCCGCACGTCGACCCTCCACCTTCGGACCACCGGATCCAACAGAGGTGAGCAGCATTTCAGAACTGCCCGTAGTTTTCTTTTTCCACCCGAGTTCATTATGATTACGAAATGGCAATTATCCGTGGAACTGTTTTTTTGACCCGCATCAAACGTCACAATCGAAAATCTCCTGAATTGAACTAGCGATTTTTCGGGCGCGAATTTCATTCGAAAAAGACCTGACAACCACAATAAAACGACTGGGCGTAACTTTACGAAAAAAAGAAATGTGTGCCATTAGCATACCGACAAATTGCCTTGGATATAGAATCCTTCATAATTTTAATATCAATTTCCAGAATTCTTAATCACATCATCCGCTCAACCATTCCGACCAGTCAAAATTATAACGGCTGGTTAACCTATCCTTCAGGGATTTTCTGATAATCATTAAATCAGAGATTTTCTGAGTTTTCATGCTTCAGGCTCCTGTGAGCATGTCCTAAGAGCGACCCCATCCGCAACGCGAGACATCCTTGAAGATTGGTTGGCCGATAATAGGCGCTTCTGCCCTCGAAGCAGAAATGTTTTCAGTAGTCATTAAGGGATATATGATTTCATTGAACAATAACTTAAAATTATCCTGTGCATTGCCGAAAACTCTTTTCCCTATAGCGGATCATCCGATAAACGAAAGATATGCACCCTCAACGGTTACTATACATGTGGATCGAGAATTCAGGAGAGCAGGGCACGAAGTGACTGTCTCCGCAAACTGATATGCTCATGAAAACTCTTCAACTTGCGATTTCACCGAAAACGAGAATTGGTGTAATAAAAGTCTGTTTGATTTGCGCGGCCGGCGCATTGACAGCCTCCTCTTGTTCAAGTTCGTCCGTGATCGGCTCTCTTAAAAGAGACCGGGATCGTTTGGTAAACGTGACTTCAGCAAGCGGGCCAGCCAAACCTTTTACTCCGCCTACTGTAGAAAAAGTCGGACCGAACTGGATCAGGGATGAGGGAAACAGGTATGGAAATGTTGTTACGGAAAGCACGAGCGACCAGACGAAACTGCCGGATCATGAATAAAAGAGGTCAACGTGAACATCTTACTGCTCTTTTTAATCGCCGGAAACAGTATATCTGTTTTGTAGCATTTATCCATGAAACAACATTCGTGTGGAAAACTTAAAGCATTCTTTCCAACCAAAACGCAAGCGATGGTAATTCTGATAGTCGATCATGATGCGGACGATGTGCATCTGTTTTTTAAAGCAATTAAATCACTCGATTTCAGCGCGCACTGTATCGCGGCATATAGTGGCACGCAGGCGCTTGAGATTGTCAACTCCGGTGTGACGCCCGCGCTCATTTTGCTGGACGCTTCCATGGAGGGAATGAGCGCCATCAAAACGATGAAAGCCCTGAGAAAGGAGCGGCGTTGTAAAAGCATTCCGATGGTCATTTTTGGTTCTATCGATCAGCAAGCTGGAATCGGTGCCACGAGAGCTCCGGGCAATACCCATTACCTGGTGCGGCCTGTCGAGAATTCAGACCTTTGTCTCGCCCTCAAAGATTTTCTCACGCTGCATAGCGGAACATAGGACGCGGCTCTTCGGTCATGTTAACCGGTTTGACAGGCACAGCACGAACCTGAAGCCGATCGCCATTGAAAACCTGTCCAATCCTCGTGATTTCATCCGATCAAATTAACCCCTTCCCCTAAGGGTATCCGCATCCTGGATTAAATTGGCTTCAACATTATTTTTTGACAGTTCTTTTGCTATTGGTGAAACCAGAGATGCGCTGTATGAAGACAACTGAAGCACTCTGGAGTGTGGTACATATTTCTAGATTCGACAATATTTTCAAGCAGCAACCGGAGCGTGCACAGGCGCTTGCTGGGACTCAACAGTAACAGACAACACCGCCCTATGGATTTGAGCTATTGCTGTTCCGGGCAACTTAATTGACGCTGTCGTGCGGGCTCTTACATCATTCGGCTAGGGGATGAAAATGGAAAAGGTGATCAAAATAATGATCGTGGAGGATTCAACTGGCGATCTTGACCTGTTGGAGCGCGAGTTGAGGCGCGAATCGATTGAATTCATTAGCCGTGTTGTGACGAGAAAGCATGAATTTCAGCAGGCGCTGTACGAATTCACGCCGGATGTTATTTCTTTCTGACCATTCACTGCATCAATTCTATCGAAGCGATGAAGATATGGAAGGACTACCAGACCGCGACCAAGTTCTTACTTCCTTTTATATTTATGTGATCGCAAATATTATATTGCAAATATGCAACCGCAAAAAATATTCTTTAATTGGAGCAGCGGCAAGGATTCCGCACTGGCTTTACACTACCTGTTGCAGGAGCAACAATTCGATGTGCGATACCTCCTCACATCTGTGAACACCCATCACAACAGAGTAAGCATGCACGGCCTTCGAAGAGAATTGCTGCAAAAGCAAATCGAATCGATCGGTATCGAAAGCGGCACACTAGAGGTACCCGGGCAACCTACAAATGCAATTTATGAGCACTTGTTGACTAAAAAGGTTCAGGAGCTCCGTTATCGGGGGTTCGAGTTTGCCGCCTTCGGTGATATCTTTCTCGAGGATCTAAAGAGATATCGTGAAAAGCAACTGGATGCAATCGGAATCCAATGTGTGTTTCCCCTCTGGAAAAAAGATACAAAGGAGTTAATAAACGAATTCCTCAATCTTGGATTCAAAGCAATCACAGTTTGTGTTAACGGAGCCTTGCTCGACAAATCTTTCGTAGGCAGAATTATCGATTCCCAGTTTCTAGCACAGCTACCAAAAGAAGTAGACACCTGTGGAGAGAATGGAGAATTTCATACCTTCTGTTTTGACGGTCCCATTTTTTCCAATCCAATAAATTTCCGTGTTGGAGAAATTATACAGCGTGAATACCAGGATGGCAAATCTACTCACCGATTCTGGTTCTGCGACCTCCTGCCGGAATAGTTAACATCTATGTATAAAAAAGTATAGCACCATTAAAATGATAGGTCTCTCCATAGCCAATCGCAAGGTCCATGCCGTGAGTGTTAGTCACAAGCCCGTGAAAACATTTGATGATGCCTCCGTGTGTCACGATCAAATAGCTTAGGTCATCCTGGATATTTTCAAAAATAAATTTCCTGAGCCTGAGTTTAACATCATTATAAGACTCTCCCCCTGGACATGATCTACTGAGATAGGCATTCATCCAGATTGTCAAATCCTTTTGATCAAGCTCATCCCACCGCTTCATCTCCCATTCACCGAAGTTCATCTCCATAAGCCGACTGTCTTTCGCCGCGGAGACTTTAAAATGATTCGAAACTTTTTTACTCAACTCGTTACATCGCGAAAGAGGACTCGTAAAAATCCTGTCAATCCGAGAAGGTAATTTTTGTTTTATGACATTCCACTCATCTTCAAAAGTCGCGGCAAGCGGAATGTCAGATTGACCATAGCAAATGTTCTTTTCAATCTTTGGAGTAGTGTGCCTGATCAGATAAACTTCCATATAACCACGGAGCCAAGAAGAAAAACAACTTCATTCACTTGTTGAACGGCTCCAAGGCAATCTCCGGTATATCCGCCAATCCATCTTTTGAAATACCTCATCAGGTATATCGTCATGGCAAACATCGGAACGAGAGCACTTATCCATAATACCTGTGTACGAATGACCAGCAGAAATAGCGGAAGTACTGCGATCAGTAAAGCAATCACAAAGCTAGGACCATTAATACCAGAAGCTACGGGTTTCGCCTTGCTTGCATCCCCCTCTTCTCTGGCATATTTCTGAAACCGAATGACAACAACAGCCATCATCCGGCTTAAGGTGTGAGATGATACGATGATCAGAAAAAGGTTTATAACATCGACGGTGTTCGTTGATAGCTCATATGTCGCTAGTACTTTGATGCCAAGGATCATCAACACTCCCACAACACCATATGTTCCAATGCGGCTATCTTTCATGATGAGCAGAATTTTCTCTTTCGACCATCCACCACCAAAGCCATCGCACACATCCGCGAATCCGTCTTCATGGAAAGCTCCTGTTAACAAAATACTAATACACAACGCAAGCATTACACTTAGTGAAACAGGAACAATTTGTGAAAGCAAAACGATAGCCATAGCATAGATCGAACCAATGATCCATCCAATGAGTGGAATGTATCTTGTGGCAAGTGAAATATATGTCGGATCATGATCGATCCATTTAGGACATGGAATGCGCGTATAGAACATTACCGCAGTCAGGAATATCGTGAGTTCGCGTTTCATATTTTGCCAGATACTTGCGCGGACTCGAAACTCGCCATTTCGTTCAGAACATTAACAGCAGATTGGATGATCGGAAACGCCATAGCCACACCTGTTGCTTCGCCGAGCCGCATGTCAAGATTTAGCAATGGTTTTACTTTTATATGATCGAGCAACACCGCATGACCACGTTCCCCTGATTGATGGCAAAAGATACAATAGTCCTTTACCGATGGTTCAATCGCATGTGCAACGAGGTATGCTACTGTGGCGATAAAGCCATCGATCATAATTATCATCCGGTCAGATGCAGCCTGAAGAATACTGCCGACCATTTGAGCAATCTCAAAACCTCCGTAGGCGCAAAGTGTTTTTAAAATGGTATTTGGCTTTCCGTGCCGCTGTATCGCTTTAGATAAAATCTCATGCTTGTGGTTCAATCCGGCATCATCAAGACCCGTTCCTCTTCCGATGCATGCTTTTAATGGCAATCCGGTAATAACACTCATCAACACTGAGGCCGAAGATGTATTCCCAATTCCCATTTCACCAAACCCGATAATATTACAACCACTCTCATGCAATGTGCTCACAATATTGGCGCTCGTGTCGATGCAACTTTGCGTTTGCTTCACAGTCATTGCAGGAGCTTTTACAAAATTTTCCGTTGACTTTCCCGTTTTGTTGCGGATAAGCCCCGGAGTATCTTTCGGAAAGTCAAAATTGACACCTGCGTCCACAACACTCAAGCTGATGTTATGCTGTCTGCAAAAAACATTGATAGCGGCACCGCCCTGCAAAAAGTTGTTGACCATTTGCCATGTAACTTCCTGCGGATATGCACTGACACCCTCCTTAGCTATTCCGTGATCTGCTGCAAACACAAGGATGGTTGGATTTATCAAACGGGGCTCAATAGTTTGCTGGATCAATCCAATCTGTAAGGCGATTTCTTCAAGCCTTCCCAAGGCACCCACAGGTTTTGTCTTGCGATCAATCCTGAGACGGAGATCATATTCCAACGTTCGCGACAATGGCTGGATATTATACTTTCGCATGATACAGAGAAGGTTTAACCTGTAGTGGAATACCCGAAACCATGAGAAAAACCTCATCCGCTCGTTGCGCGACAAATTGATTCACCCAACCCTGCAACTCAACAAATTTTCTTCCGGATTCGGTTGCAGCATGCACACCCATCCCGATTTCGTTAGTTACGACAATCCAGTCTACGTCATGGTTGAAAGCCCTGGTTAACTCTTGTTTCGAAAAGCCCAAAGATTCATCCACGTTGCCCTTTAAGTCAGAAAACATATTCGATAGCCACAAGGTGATGCAATCGAGTAAAATCACTTTTCCTTCAATCGGCTTCCCAATAAATTTCTCTTCCTCAAGATTGATCCATCTGTTGTCCCGTTCGCTTTGATGTCTGTGGATCCGGTTCTCGAAGTCCTGGTCCCATCGTCTTGCTGTGGCGAGATAAACAGGGCGTTCGCTTAATGACAACGCTCTTTGTTGAGCATAGTTGCTTTTTCCTGAACGTTCTCCTCCGGTAATCAAGCAGATCATGTCTTTACTTTTATAAAACCATATGCACAATGACGGCATCCGCTCTCGCAGCAATGTCCACGCAGCATGTGGTACAATTCCGTGAAAACCCAAAAGCCATTTTCAAGATAATAGTGAACACCCTCCTTTAACTCTTTAGCAGCCGGGAAAACTTCGCCTTGAATAGATTGCACTTTTTGATCAATTTCTTTCAAGCAATTAAGGCAAAGACATCCCCACGATGTTTTTTCAAGGAAAGCATGCGTTTCACTGCTTATCGTGATCATACTACACTGACATTGATTGATGTTTTGAACATTACATTCAAAGTCACGTCCACATCTTTTACATCGTAAACCCTGCATTTCCTCTTTCATCAGCAGCTATATATAACACTAAAGTGAAACCAGATTCTTTTCAGCAACTGCGAAGTCTTGTGCTGAAGCTCAGGTCTTACGGTGAATACGTCAGGGTGAATACGTCAGGGTGAAAAATTGCTGCTAAGACCTCAATACCATCAACCAATGTTGAGGCAGATGGTTGTGTAAAAAGTTCAAAATCAACAATGAACACTCGTCCGTTTTTCACAGCCTGAAGGCCGGACCATCCGCTTCTTCTTGCGAGCAACGGGATTTCTTCTCTTGTGCGTTGGGTTGTAAACCCACAAGGAGCAATCACCAACACTTCAGGATCATAACGAAGTACTTTTTCCCAAGGCGTTACAATGCTGTCGCCCTTTGGATTCGATAACATGTCGATACCTCCTGCCATTGCCACTTGGTCGGGAATCCAATGTCCGCAATTGTATATTGGCTCAAGCCACTCCATTAGCATAACGCGTTTTGGTTTTGCCTTTGAAGCCCGGAGCTTGTCAATAATTAAATCGATACGTTGATTCAATGCCGCGAGATACAGATACGCCTGTTCTTCTTTACCAAATGCAGTAGCTATGGTTATAGCCGAGGCGAAAACATCTTCAAGCCCGCCAGGAGTGATAGGGATGATTGCTGGTTGCTTTTCCAATTTTGCCACGGATGCAGCGGTGCAAGCTGTGTCTATCTGGCAAACCTCACAAACATCTTGCGTAAAGATCACATCAGGTGAAATATTTTCCAGCAACTCCTGATCTACAAAATACAAGCTCTTTCCCTGGGCTTTGCTGAAGCTGAATATCTTGTCGATCTCTGCACTGTTATAGTTCTTCCCTTCAAGAACACATCTGACTACTTTCGCTTTTTCCTGCAATGCAACTGGCGGACATTCAAATGTAACGCCGTGCAAACTATCTTGTAAACCCATGTCGTATATCATCTGAGTCACTGCCGGAAGAAAGGAGCATGCTTTCATACGTTATTAATAAGCGGTTTGAAGTCGTAAGACTCGAAATCTGCGTTGCATCAATTCAAAGCATCCAAAAAGAATGGCACCGAAGACAAAATTACCCACCAACAGGTTACGCATGAATGGTAACGCCAGGTAGAGACATTTCCAGAAACCTTGCCAATCACGAGTATAAGGTAAACCGGTGGTGATATCCGTGCCTCCTCCAAGCCACACACCGAAGTCAGAAACGATCCAGTGTGTTAACGCTCCGGCCACCCCGGCAATAACCACATTCTTCACAGACACGCGTTTGATATAACCTCCGATGAGGACCATCAAGGCAAAGCTACCATACACCCAAACGAATCCGTCATAGAAGAACACCCACTCATGAAAGAAGATATACCGGTTCAGGATGATATCTGTGAGCCACAAAGTGAGCAACGGAACGAAGTATGCTTTCCATTTGTCATTGTAGTAACAACCACCAAAGAGTGCCATCGCACCAAGTGGAGTAAAGTTAGCCAGCGGTGAAAGTGTACCGCTGCCCATAATAACTCTGTACATGCCAGCCACAAGGATAAGCGCAGCAAGCACTACAGGACGTGGATTAATCTTTGTTTTCATTCCTGACTATTTGAAAGCAACTCCGTTAGGACCAATACCAACGGTATAACTATTCAGCACGGTTCCGTCTTCGTCCATTACATCGATACTTCCGGCTGAACTGAAGTTAGGCGCGCGAGTTCCTATGAGATTTCCGTTAAATGGATCAACTGTAAAACCGTAGTATGATTCTGTCAGGAATGGTGAGGTTGGCAGTGATGTAGCGGTGTTGCTCATCGAATAAATACCCCCATCGAATGTATAATAAAGAGTTTGTCCATTGGGTGAAATGGAAAGATTCCCAGCACCACCATATGTTACCGCGTTGACTTCCAGCCGAAGGCTCTCGGTATTATTTGAAGCTATCTTGCTAATTGATCCCTTTGTACTATTTGCCTCATCGATTGTCCAGTCGGAATTGTAGGCGACGGCACCTGAAGAAGCAACCCAGATATTGCCTGCTGCATCACGTTGAATGCTGTTGGGATTGTCACCAACGGTGATCGTTGCAGACACAGCATCCGAGTTAGTGTCGATGACTTTAACGGTATTGTCGTATCCGTATCCCCCGGAGTTTGTGACGTATACCACGTTGCCCACTTTTAACATTCTGTTCGCACCCTGTCCGGTTGGAATAGTCTTTGTTACTTCGTTCGTAGTAAGATCAAGCACTTTCACTGTCCCGGTTACACCATCCGCTCCCCAATCAGATACATATGCTTTTGTGGAAGAAACGGCAATCAGATATCGAGGACTCTCGATGTCGTCTGTAATCGTAGCAATAGACGTATATTCATCTGCATCGATTACTTCAATCTTTCCGGTACCTTGCACCATGATGTAGGCTTTATTTTCAACGACAGTCATGGATTGTGCCTGAAGACCAAGAGGCCTACCATTGACAGCGGCAAAAATATCGTTTGTGACTTCATCAGTTTCACGATCATAAAATGAAATGGATGTATTCTCATTAGGGAAGCCGCCTTCGTTTACAATGAAGAAACCGTCTGTGCCAGGCTTCACGGGTGCCGGATCATCGTCAGTACACGACTGGACGAAGACCATCGCGACCGCCGCTAATAGCATCAATAATTTTCTGAAATTAAGATTCATAGTTTATTTGGTTTATTAAAATTGATTTTTATTCCTGCTTTGAAATTTCTTCCAGGCATCGGGTATCCTGGCCTTCCCACATACTCCATATTGAACACGTTGTTAATCTCTCCCGTGAATACGAGCGTGATCTTTTTTTGCTCGACCACTTTGCTAAGCCAGATGTTGGTGATTAAATAGTCTCTTACAATATGGTATGGAGAGTTATCGCTATCGTTGAATTGCTCCCCAGTATAGGAGTTCACAATCCTCAGAATGATTTTTTTCCATTCTCCTTCAACGGTTGCACTTCCTTCATGAATGGGTGTTAACAATAACTGTTTCCCCTTCTCATTCACATTTCCATTTTCGTAAATACTTTCGTTGGTGGATTTAGTTAAGCTATATTGACCCATCAGCCTTGATTGAACCTGACCGATTTTCCATGAAAGGGATAATTTTGATTCTACTCCACGTGACCAAACTTTTTTGATATTCTGCGGCGACCACACTTGTCCAGCACTTGGGCTCCATTGTATCCAGTTGTCAACATGGTTGTCAAATACAACACTCTTAAATGAAATCAGTTGATTAGTAAACTCCACGCCTGCCTCAGCGCTCCATGATGTTTCAGTTCTAAGGTTTGGATTTCCTTGCGCTCCTCCGCCTTTCCAGTACAGGTCATTGAATGTAGGTATGCGATAATTGCGTGAAAGATTTATGAAGGCGTTGAATTTTTCATTTACCTTATACTTCGCTGATACCGTGGGTGAAAATGGCATTGGATCGCCATTCACGAATTCTTCCCGACAAGAAATGGCGAAGTTCCATTTTTTAAAAGCTTCGAACTTGTACGCGCTAAAGAGCGCGATCCTGTTTCGAACGGGGGAGTTACCGAAGTCATTTACAATTCCTTGCTCCCATGTATAGTGAATGCCGGATGTCAACTGAGCATTGTCACGGAAATTAATATTCGTTTCAAAATTGTGGATCGTGCTATTGTAGCGATTAAGGGAATATTGATCTGTAAGAGGATCGGCATAATCCAGATCTTGTCGGATAAAGGCCGTCTGGTAATTGAAGTCAAAAATTTCTTTGCTGAAGCTCCATCCCGCAAGAGCACGATAAAATTCATTCTCTTCAGTCGCCTCTGAAGGGCGGATAATTCCTGTTGGATTTGGGATTTCGTAGTAACTTTTCTGATACCAGAATTTTAAAGAGAAGACCCCTGCGCGTTGAGAATTCCAATGCAACTGCTGCAAAAGCCCATGTTGATCAAAAGCTGAATGTTCCCTTCTTTGACTTTCGGCAGGGAAGACACTTCGGTTCGTGAATTTGAAATCATTTTCTGAAGCGTTGAAGAATATCTTAGTCGACATGCCAACACGCTTATTGCTCAACCTGATTCCGGCATCATAATATTGACTTCCGAACGATCCAATGAAGGTTGAAGCGGTAGCGCGTAATCCTTCATTAAAATTAAGATTGTTGTTGAGGTGAATGTTAGCTCCGATGGAGCCATTTCCTGACAGACTAGTTGAGCCACCTGTCTGTATAGTTGCATCGTCAAACAATCCAGCGGGCACAAGTGACAAGTCAAGTTGTCCAGACAGAGGGCTGATCAAATTAATGCCGTTCCACAAGACAGCGGTATGACTGCTTCCGGTTCCCCGAAACGATGGTGAGGCCAATCCTCCTGGCCCGTAGGTTCGAATGTGGCCAAATCCTTGTTTGCGTAGAAGGTCAGTCAAACTTCCGTTGGACGCCAAAGCCAGAACAGAACTGTCTAATGGCAATTCGTAGGATGCGATTACGTAATCGTTCAAACGGCTTTGCTGCACGATCACCGTCTTCAATTGCCTCACCGAATCCCTGTCGTTCTGAGCAAAGGCACTGAAGGAGAAAAGCGAACAAAGCACGAAAACGAAGATTTCCGGCTTTTTCAAAATCAAAAAAATGAATGTGTTACAGGATTACATTTCCCTTATCCCGAGAGAAGTTATACCCAATTGTTTGGCAGGTCTCCTGACTCATGTTCCGTTACCAGTCTTCCCGTCTGCCCTGAGGCGACAGTGACTTAAGAATCAAGGGGTAACGAGTTGATAACACTTACAGTAGCGGGTACTGCTCCGGATTCTCACCGGAATTCCCTTTTCATTGCGCGGACCGCGAGGTCGTTGCAAACCAATACTTTGGCCAAGGTACGTTTTAAAGTTTAAATCACAAGCTGGCCTGTTTCAGATTAAGGCACGGCTTATCATCATCACCGACATCACACACACAATTGATCCGTTATCTGACCAGCGTGCCGAATTGTAACCCAAACTGTGAGCGCTGATGGCGGTTTATTGGTTCATTTACCCATTTGGAAAACAAGTAATTTAACATGTCTATATCTGTGACCGAATAGTTCTGTCTTCTATATTAAGTGGAATGAGGCGATAGATGCACTTGGAGGAAATATGGCTTTGTAAATGGGCATCCACGAAAGAAATCACTTGATCATTAGCGGTCATTTCCTGAACATTTCTTCAACCCCCTGCATGGTAATTTTAAACCGCTTTGGATCCAACAAATTCTGAATATTTTACGCACCTGGCCGATCTGATAAAAGTGTTCTTGTTTTTTGCCGATTTTCTGCTCCCTATCTAGCGCTCACACATCACAAGCCTTTAAAACTAGCGCTTCTATCACTTTTGTGCTCAAACATTACATTGAAATTACAGCTCCTGAAAGAAAACAAAGAGAGAAATCACACTGCTTATGCGGCTGATAATTTTATTTTAACGGTTACTTAACTGCAGATTACCGATTCTATTGTAAATAAAGCAGTTATACTGGTAAGCTACCGGACTTCGGTTGAAAGTTTACGGTTTTCTGCCCGTTCGATACTTACCTTTTTGGCTGTCGGGCTATTCATTAAAAACATATCTTCCCCACTTGGAAATCAGCAAATTAAGATACAATATTACATTCTGAGTATCAACTCTACATCTATGCAGGTTCAACGGCAGATCTCGAATGAATCGAATGTAAAAACAACAAAAAATGAAAACGCATCTGAAAATTCTTATTCTGGAAGATTCCCCCGATGATGTTGATCTGATTGAACGTCAACTGCGAAAAGGGGGCATTACATTCACACCAGTAGTGGTTAAAAGAAAAATTGATTTTGAAAATGCCTTAAAAGAATTCAGTCCTGATGTTATTATTTCCGACCACTCACTTCCACATTTTAATTCCATTGAAGCGCTACAATTATACAAGGAATATCAGCAAGCGTCCCGTGTATTGATCCCGTTTATTCTGGTTACAGGCACAGTTTCCGATGAGTTTGCTGTGCAGTGTATTAAGGCTGGCGCCCATGATTATATTCTCAAAGACCGGTTAACACGTTTATGCTCGTCTATTCATAATGCTTTAGAGAAGTGTAAAATAAAAAGTGAAGCAATTATTAATCAAACTATAATGAAGGAAGCCGAGCACCTTGCAAACTTCGGAAGCTGGCAAGTGGATATGGTTTCAGGAAAGCATACCTGGTCAAATGAGATGTGTAACATTTACGGTTACGACAGACCTCGTGAGACGGAAATGAGCTTTGAGAAATTTTTTAGTCATGTTCACCCCGATGACATCGCCTCTTTAAACGCAGGCTTTGAGCATGCCTTGGGAAACCTGGATTCTTACGCAGTTGATTTTAGGATAATTGATAAGAAAGGGAATGTTAAACACATTAGCTCCAAGCAGCAAATCAATCGCAATCCGGACGGCCATCCCGTTCGTCTGGTAGGCTTTAATCTTGACATTTCTGAACGAAAAAAAGCAGAAGATACTTTAAAAGAAGCCTATCAGGAACGAGTGAATATTCTGGAAACCATTGGGGACGCTTTTTTTACTGTGGATAAAGCCTGGACGGTTACTTATTGGAATAACGTTGCCGAAATCCATTTGGATATGCCACGAGAAAAGATTCTTGGTAAAAATCTATGGGATGTGTTTCCAGATGCGTTGCCGCTCGCGTCTTATACGCAATATCATAAAGCGATGAATGAAAATGTCGCAGTTCATTTTGAAGAATATTATCCCGAACGCAAGCTCTGGTTTGAAGTTGAAGCGTATCCTGCTTTTTCGGGCTTATTCATCTACTTTAGAAATATAACACGGCAAAAAAAATATATAAGTGAAATTGAAAATCAGAATATCAGGTTAAAAGAGATTGCCTGGATACAATCGCATGAGGTCAGAGCGCCTTTAGCGAGAATGATGGGTTTGGTAAACGTCATAAATAATTATCGAGACGAAAAAATGGATTTGTCTGACCTCCTCAATACCCTGGCAGTCAATGCCAGCGAATTAGACGAGCTTATCAAAAGAATCGTCAGAAAAACTGAAGGAATTCGTGCAACTGACGAAGAGATACAAAATATAATAGAATGAAAGAAATTCAAGACGGTTGAATGAACGCTAATT
>JBBDXJ010000199.1:0-23591 GCA_040902445.1 Cyclobacteriaceae bacterium
ACCCGAGCACAAACTTCGGAAACCTGTCCCATAACAAACCTAAAGACGGCTTGCTTCCCTCGATGCCTTCCGGAGTTTTTTGCGTATACGTCCAGTAAATACTGATAGCAAACGCTGCAAGACCAAGCAATACATTCTGGGAAAATTTTACGATCGTACTGATCTTTACCGCAGTGTCTCCCACGAGTGTTCCCGCGGCAACTACCGCGCCGGTGGTGTCGATCGTTCCGCCGATCCATGCGCCCGTTACTTCCTGCGACAGTCCCATGAATTTTGCGATATAAGGCATAAAGATCATCATCGGAATTGCCGTCACCAAAACGAGTGAGATCACATACGATAATTTTTTCGGATCACCTTTGATCGCCCCTGCAGTTGCAATGGCTGCAGAAACCCCGCAAATAGATACCGCGCTCGAGATCATCATACGCAGGTCCTCATCCAATTTAAGTTTCTTGCAGATCCAGAAAGCAAAATACCACACCGTCAATACCACCACCAGAGCTTGTACGAGGCCAAGCGATCCCGCTTCCAGGATATCGGAAAAGATGATCCTTGTTCCCAAAAGAACCAATCCTATCTTGACAAACATCTCTGCGTTCAAAACCGAGCGGAACCAGGCAGGCAAGGTGAAGAAATTTCCGATCGCCAATCCAATAGACAGACTGAATATCACCGCCTCGAGATTTAATGACCTGATTGCCCCATTTCCTTCCAGCATCAGCGCCACCACAGTGATAATGTACAATACCGGAAACACTTTCAACGAAGCCCTTACGGGTTTGTTCGTGATAACCGAAGCCAATACGGAAAAGACAAATACCAGAATAAACTGATAAAAAATTCTCAAAAGGTTCCCCGGCGCAAATACCGTTGCCGAAAGATCCTGCGCACTGCTCCATTTGTAAGACGGTGCAGGGATGATCAA
Organism: Cyclobacteriaceae bacterium; assembly: GCA_040902445.1. Taxonomy (GTDB): domain Bacteria; phylum Bacteroidota; class Bacteroidia; order Cytophagales; family Cyclobacteriaceae; genus Chryseosolibacter. Next base: position 929 of record JBBDXJ010000199.1, read on the forward strand.
ACCGCCGATGAATAAAAAAATAATAATGAAACCGAGCACAACAACCGCCCAATCCTCGTCAATGGTTACTTTCTTTTTTTTCGAAGTGATAGTTTCATCAACCGTATCCGCCATGGCATCTGTTTGAACTGGCAAATTAACCCTACTTTGTTATGTTTCAAATTCAAATTTCATCGGAACCTTCTTCACGATCTGACCGGTCACATGCATCCACATATAGATAGGAAACCCCACTTTTTCTTCTAATCCATTAATCCCTTTAATCAATCCAGGCTAATCCTTTTAATCCATGAATCCCGGTCCCAGGTCCCGTAAAACTCTGTCGGCGGCATGCACTCCGCACATGCCATGTACACCACCACCGGGAGGTGTCGCTGAAGAACAAATATAGATTCCTTTTGCAGAAGTCCTGTATGGAGAAAGTCGCAGCGCCGGCCTCGTAAAAATCTGTCCTATGTCACATACACCGCCATTGATATCACCACCAACATAATTTGGATTGTATTTTTCGATCGAGGCAGTATTAAGAGTATGTCTCGCGAGGATGCGGTCGCGGAACCCGGGCGCAAACCGCTCCACCTGTTTCTCAATCCGTTCGGTCATGTCCACGGTTGAACCTTTAGGCACATGACAATATGCCCAGGCAGTATGTTTTCCCGACGGTGCGCGCGATGAATCGAACAGACTTTGCTGTGCAAACAAAACAAAGGGCTTTTCAGCGTGCTTTCCCCTCCACGTCATCTGCTCGCCTTCAGCAATTTCTTCGTATGTATTTCCCAGATGGATAGTACCTGCGTCTTTACAATCTTGCGCCACAAACGGAACCGGACCATCCAATGCCCAATCGATCTTAAACACTCCCATTCCATATCGGTACCGTTGCAACTGCCACCGGTATATCGATGAAAACCTGTGCCCTGCTATTTGTAATAATTGCCGGGGAGTTACATCAAACAATACGGCATGGGAAGCAGGGAGTTGATCCATCGACGTCACATAAAAATTCGTTTCGATCTTTCCTCCAAGTGAAATGAAGTAAGACGCCAGGGCGTTTGAGATCTGCTGAGATCCGCCCTTCGGAAGAGGCCATCCATTCACGTGTCCGGTAATCAACAGTACCAGGGCGATACCGGAAGTTGCCAGATTGGTCAGTGGCTGAATTGAGTGTGCCGCCATGCCTGCCCAAAGGCCTCTGGCTTCTTTGGTGCGAAATTTTTTTGACAGGTATCTTGCGGATGTCAGTGCCTTCAGGCCGAAGCTGGTAAACGCCAACGGTTTTTTCGGGAAATGTAAAGGCGCCAGAACATCCCTGTCAATTTCCTCCCAGTTCTTAACCAAAGGTTTGAGCATTGCCAGGTATGCTTTTTCATCCTCCCCTAACGACCTGGCTGTATCTTCAATTGAATTGCGGAGGGTTGCCGCGCGCCCATCGTCAAATGGATGAGCTGCCGCCACAGGCGGATAAATAAATTCCACACCATGTTGCGCCAAAGGAAGAGTTTTAAAAAAAGGTGAACCCGCAGCCAGAGGATGAATGGCGGAACAGATATCGTGTGTAAATCCGGGCAGGGTTAATTGCGCTGAACGCGCGCCTCCGCCAATGGTATCATTACCCTCCAGCACCAGCACAGATAAACCCGCCTGTTGCAATCTGATGGCCGCAGCCAGTCCATTCGGACCGGAGCCAACAACTACCGCATCAAAATCCCTTTTGCTTAACCCTGACATAATTTCGGCCAGGTAAAGATAAGACAAAGTCCATAGTCAATGGTCAATGGTCAATGGTAAATACTTATGGACCATCGACTATTAACTGCTCTCAATTCGCCGCCTTCCTTAAATACACATTTCCGTACTTCGACTCAAAATTATATTTCGGTCCACTGCCGGGTTTAGCAGTGACAAACATGTAAAAGTCTTTGCCTTTAACCTGGTCTCCGCCAAACTTAATATCAAGGTTTGAATAGATCTGCCCGTAATTCGTTTCAGCTGTTAGTTCGCCGACCGCTCGTTCAACGAGCGCAGCGTCGACGCCTCCATATGTGGATTCAACAGTTAAAGGACCAGCAAAATTTTTGATCTCAACCATGCCGTAAACTGATTGGATAATCGTTTCAGTATTGCGCGGCACTTTTATCTCGAGTTGAATATCGATGTCCGGACCCCAGGACATGTTGTTGTAACCCCTGCCATGTTGTGACTGGTATTTATTTAATTCCGCTTTGTCCCTGAACATGATCTTTTGTCCGTCCCGCATGATCGTAATTCGCTCCGGCAACTTCTTCAGGTCTTTAATCAGCGAATTGATCTTGATCACATTTCCAGTGGTGGTGTTCTCAAGAATAAAAGCATCATCATTTTCACCACCATTGATACTGACCTCGCCCTGTATCGAGATCTCATTCCGTTCCCAGGTAGTAATCTGGATCAATTCCGGATAATCAAAATGCATCACAATTGTCTGCCCTGCCTGAACAGGCAGCGTTTTGTTTATCTCCGTCTGCGCATACTCCTTCGTTGGCGTTACCAACGCTAGTATCAGCAGCATGATTTTTACTTTCATAATTTTTTCAATTTTTAAATAACATTCCACACGTTAGCCCGGCTTCCATTCTGATTAATTCTTTAATTCTGTCAATTCCTTAATTCTATAAATTCTGATCAATCCTGATCACTTTTTGCGCAGATATACATTATCGTGGTGGGAACTCAATGTAATTTCAGTTCCGCCTCCATTTAATTTGCCTCTTACCTTATCACTGTAATTCACGAGGTTGCCGCTTCGATCAAGTTCAATCTTGAAATCGGGATCCACCAGCATCTCGCCGCGGTCAGTACTCAGCGTGAGATTTCCTTTCGTTGTCAGCGGCAACGCCAGGTCGACGTGTCCATGGACGGATTCAAGAGTTACCTCTCCCTTCAAAGCGGTGGCAAGGGAAGCATCAATATCTCCGTGCACTGTCTTCACCTTTGTCGGCCCGGACGTGTTGGTCAATTCCACGCCATTATGAACCGTAGAGATCTGAATCTCACCTTCAAAATTTTTGATCTCAATCTCATCACCATAAGGGGAAGAATGGGTATAAGAAACCAACACTCCTTTCGGAACCTTAATTTTAATGTCGGGCCCATCTGTTTTCTTGAGCTGCTGCACTTCAACAACATCCCCTTTGTCAAGAACCGATAGTCCCAACCCGGAATTGTCCTCCAATCCAAGGCTGCTTAAAACCCGCAAGCCTTTGGCACGTTCATCGTCGTCGCGACCATTGTCAGTGGAAGTAAAAACGATCTCATTGCCATTGTAACCATCAATGGAAACGTTATTTACTTCCCTGATCTCCAAACGACCTGTACTTTTAGAAACTTTGAATTCCTGGGCAATCAGGGATCCCGTTAACAGAAGTCCAACCGCCAGGATGATAATTATCTTTTTCATTATTTATTTCTTTAAATTGTAATTGAAAATATTTTTACTGCTTCATAAACTATTTTTTCCTCAGATAGATCTTTCCATAATTACAGTTCAGATCCATATTGATGCCGCCACCATTAATAGTCCCACTGATCTTATCACTGTAGACCCTCATTCCTTCTTTTGATGCCATCTGTATATCAAATTCAGGGGCGACAAAAATATCTCCATAAGACGTGCTGAGTTTCAGGTTGGCCTTTGTGGCCTGGGGAATGGTTACATCGATGAACCCATAAATTGAAACGATAGAAACAGGGTCCTTAATATTTGAATTAAAATTAGCGACCACATGACCGTAGGTAGTTTCAATCGTCAGCGGACCGGTAACATTTTCCAGTTCTACACTGTTATAGAGGGCGGAAACTTCGATCTCATTCGTCAGATTCCGGAACCGGGCCTCCCGTCCATACTGCGACTCGTGTTTAAAAGAAACGATCACACCTTTTGGAACGAGCACTTTTATATCCGGCGAATGTGTTTTCTTTAACTGAAATACCTCAACAACGTTTCCTTTGTCGGTCACATTAATGCCCAACCCGGTATTGTCGTCAAGGCCGAGGCTGTTGACTATCCGAAGCCCTTCGGCTCTTCCATCCTTCTCAGATTTTCCGTTTTTAGAAGAAAAAATGATATCATTCCCTTCGTGACCTTCAACGGTAACCCTGCCGACGTTCAATTCCAGGCGGCCAGTGTTTTTAGCAATTTTATATTCCTGGGCCTGAACAAAACCCGTAAGCATAACCGCCACCACCAGGATTAAATTTGTTTTTTTCATTTTCTATTAATTTTTTTTTATAAATATTTTTTTAGGAAAGTTTTAATATTCCGGAGTATGCTTCGTCTTTTACAGCCTGAATGGTACTGACATCATCCACGATCTGTTGCAGGTTTTTCACCACACCTTTTTCCTTCATTTCGACCATCAACTGGATCAGTGTGATCTGAACCATTGGATCGCGTTGTTTTGAAAGTGCGTCAATCAACCCTTTTCTTACTACAGGATCCTGTTTAAATTTTGCCAGGGCGTCGAGGGCCGCAAGTCGCACATTGGTGTTCGGATCGGACTGCAGGGTTTCTAACAGCACTTTAACAATCTCGTCATCTGCATTGGAAAATTCCATTGCTACATTCACACCCTTTATCCGCTGACTCGCAGATTGATCATTGTCCAGCAACCCCAACATCATCTGCTTGGTGTCGGCCAGTTGCTTACGGGTGGCCTCCATTTCTTTTTCAATCGCTGCTAGCCTGTTTTGCTGCTCATTATTTTTGTTGATCCAGAAGCCAATAGCACCGCTAAGGATCATAAGCGCCACGGCGGCGGCCACGCGATAAAAAGCAGGCTGGAAAAATATTGTTCGACGTCTGCTAGAGGCGGTTATCTCCTCATTTAGAACTTTGTCAAAGTTTTTCCTGAGCATTGATGAAGGCAGGAGCGGAGCGGATTGTTCCATAGCCTGAATAACCTCTTTCAGCTCTTCATACAGTCTACGGGCATCGGCATTCTGCAGTAATTCCTGCTCGATCATATGCCTGTCAACTGCATTGAGATTGTTATCAATGTAATCAATGAGCAAACCTTCCAATTTTTCCTTTTCCATAAACTCTTCCTTTATACGCCTTATACCTTTACATCCTTTTCCGCCCTTACGTTAACGAGATCCTTTGGCCGCCGAAGCTTTAGCGAAGGAGGCCTTCGCTTTTGCAATCGCCCAAGCTACCCGCGCTGCCAATGACAGATTTGTATTTCCGACATTGCCCAGACGCAAATCAGCTGTCTGCGTCTTCACCTCACCCTAAATCCCTCTCCTGAAGGAGAGAGGGACTTTCTTCCATCTCTGAAGAGACGGTGGCTTCGAAGGTTCTTTATCGTAAATTGAAAGAGCAGGCAACTTGTCATTTCCAAAAGGTATCGGCAAAAAACCTATCTTTCTCTTAGGATGACGGTTTCAAGAAGGAGGATCAGATCTTTTCCAATTCAAAATAATGCTCCCTTAACTTGATCAAAGCGCGGTGTACCTTCACTTTAATGTTTGCAACGGTGGTATCCATCAGCGCCGCTACTTCTTCATATTTCATCTGTTGAAATCGCGTCAACACCAGGATCTCGCGCTGGTCTTCGCTTAGCCTCGCCAGCGATCGCTGAAGGAGCTGTTCTTTTTCGTCCAGTATTTCGCTGTCGTCATTATCTGGCATATGGTCACTGATCTTTTCCACATCGACGAAATCCGAATACCTATTTTTAGCTGTCTGGTAATGATCCGAAAAAACATTTCTTGCTATCTGGTAGATCCAGGATTGGAACCGGGCCCCATCCCTGTAGCTGGTGCGGTACTTAATGATCCTGAGAAAGACGTTTTGGGTCAGATCCTCCGCAAGCTCCCGGTCCATCGTCATTCGCGCCAGGAAATTATAAATGCGCTGGTTATACCGTTCAAAAAGCAAGGTTGTCTGCTGAAGATTGCCGCTTTTGACGGCCTCCATAATCACTTCATCTGTCATCAGATCCCTGTTTTTGTCGATTTCCGTGTTAGTTACCGGGTGGTGTGCTAAAGGTTACAGGTATGAATATAAATACTATTTTGGCTGTTGGCGATTCAGCAGGCACCAGCAAAGCCGCTTGCCCATGAATAGCAGGAAGTGTATTGCAATTCATCATATAAAACACAAAAAAATCCTGGACTGTCGACCGTGGACTCAAAACCATTTTTCAAACGCAGCACACCTTGAGCACTACTCCCTGCCGCGGACTATGGACCGTCGACCGCGGACTTATCGAATCAATTCCACCGCACCCTGGTATACTTCTCATCCTTCTTGAAGTGCGGCGGAATAGACTTCAATATGGCATCGCGCAATTTTACGAGCAGCATTTCTTTCACAAAACCGGAATGAACAGCCAGGCTCACCTCACGTACGGGCTCTGGAGCTGTGAAATGTTTCACCTGTTTGCGTCTACTGTCGACTGCAAGCTCCGGTATAAGCGTGTAACCATAGTTATTATCCACCATCGCTTTCAAAGTTTCGAACGAACCACTTTGGTAGTTCAGTTGCCTACGCGGCCGGTTCCCTTTGGCGGGACACAGGTTCATGACCTGACCGCGGAAACAATGTCCTTCTTCAAGCAACAAAAGACCTTCCGTGTTGAGCGTTTTCAGACTGACTTTTTCCTGCTGATAATATTTCAGATTTTGGGACGTGTACAGCAGAATCGGTTCATAAAAAACAGGAATTTCCCGGATCTCTTTATTGTCGAGAGGAGTAACCAGTATGCCTACATCCAGCCTCGCCGTTTTAAGGTTTTTTACTATCTCCTCCGTTTGCATTTCCATAACAGTAAAAGAAGTGCCTGGATTTTCTTCCAGAAACTTGTTGAGGAAGCGGGGCAAAAGGTAGGGCGCGAGGGTGGGAATGACACCCAATCTGAACTCGCCTTCTATAGAATCTTTTTCGTTGCGGATAAACTCCTTGAGGTTCTTTATTTCCTGCAGGATCTGCCGCGCGCGGCTGATAATAATCTCTCCCGACGCGGAAGGTTTCAGTGGCTGACCTTTGTCAAATATCTTCACCCCAAGTTCTTCTTCGAGTTTTTTTACCATCATACTCAGTGTAGGCTGGCTCACATGACAATGATCAGCAGCCCTCGCGTGATTCCGGTGAACATCAAGCGCGACTATATATTCAAGTTGCTGCAGATTCATTCGATTGCATTGGTAGAGAAATCCTTGTAAAAGACAAATGTAATAACCGCATAGGTAATATCGATGTGTAGGGAAAAGGCCTTGCCCCTTTCCCTGCTTCCCATTGCCATTTCCAAATATTTTAAAGGCCTGCATCTTTAAAGCAGCCTTTTCCGTAATATACCGGAACTATTGATCATCAAATCCCGAATTTGACGGATCCAGATCTTTGGACCGTTCTTTGTATCTAGGAAGTAAATTAACGACCATATGAAACGATTGATTCTTTTGCCTTTCTTGTTTTTACCCTTATTTCTTTCCGCTCAGGAGAATTTTAAGGAACCTTTCATTGAAGTGACGGGCACGGCCTTCCGCGAAATTGAGCCCAATGAAATATATGTGATGGTCCGGTTAAAAGAGTTTGAAGAAAACCGGCAGAAAACGTCGCTTGAAAAACTTGAAAAAGATTTTTACAACGCAGTGAAAGAAGCTGGTATCGACCGTAAACGGGTTGAATTGGCTGACGCCGGATCTGATTTGGAGAAATTCCGGCGCAAGGATAAGGAAGCCTTCAGAGAAAAAACATTTCAGATCAAACTTACCAGCGCTGCAGAACTGGAAAAATTCATTGAAAAATTGTCGCCTGTGAAAGTTGATGCCGCGGATGTTACACGCCTTCATCATTCTGATTATGAGAAGCTGAAACTCGATTTGAAAGTTGAGGCCCTCAAGGCCGCAAGGTCAAAAGCTGAAACACTGCTTCAATCTATTGGCTCGAGTATCGGCAAGCCCCTGATAGTGCGTGATTTTGATTTTCATCAGCCCTATATGGAAATGAATGCCAACGTAATGATGAAGAATCAAAGTATGGATGGAGTGGAGCAAGCCGAGGATCCCATCGCATTCCGTAAAATTAAAATGCAGGCACAGATTACAGCGCAGTTTGAGATTAAGTAAACAACCATTGGTTTGAATCAATTGCCATGGGCTTTAAGTCCGTGGAGATAATGGGCCTACTCATTGCCGTTCCAGATATCATGGGTAGTTAACCACGAACCATTCGGCTGACGCTCAAGGATGTTAATGTACTTGGCAGTGGAGACTAACGTATCACCTCCCACCCGAGGGATAAGTTTTACCTTTGCATATCCTCTGCCATACGCCAGGTCACCTGAAACCTTTACTTCTTCATAGCCACTTTCTAGTAGCGTGGCATATTGATCAAAGATGGAAGCGTAGTATGCTTGAACTGCAGCACGTCCGAAAGTGGCTGCGGATCCCGGTGCCATCAGCACTCCGTTTTCTGTAAAATGATCGGCAATCCCGGCGGCGTTGCCTTCATTAAAAGCTTTCGCTCGTGCTGCGCTCATGGATTTTATGGCAACAATGTCCGAGGAGGAGTCGTCTTGCCTGATTGTATTGCACGCCGGGCATAACATCATCATTTGAACAATCAGAATCTCTAAAAACAATTTCCTCATATTCGATAATTTAAGATGCTTAACACCTTTCTTAAACTGATGTTTAGATATAAGTTCTGCGACCTTCCCTGAAGGATCTCACATATTAATATTAAACAATGAAATCCTAAAACCAATTATTTTTTTATTCAAAACCATATTAAAGCCTGAAACACTTTCCTTTTTAGTAAATTGTTGAATCTACCCATTATATGCAACAATTTACTTCCTGGATAATCGTCCCGGCCCTCATGCTGATATCATCCTGCACCAATCCGGATAAACCCCGGGAAGATCAGGAAAGCAATGATTCTCTGGTCGTTGTTGATTCAACGAATCAAGGAAACGTCGCGACCGAAAAAAACGAGGCGACGCCTAAGAAAACTCTCCCTTTATTTGAAATAACATCGCTGTTGACTGAAGGGACCTATATTGAAGGCCAGCTACCTTCCACAATTGATTCCGGTAACTGGTACGCATTAATCGGAAAAGAAGCGGGAATTTCGGAGATCGTGAAAGTAGAGTTACGTGAAGCGATCTATGAACCCTCCGAAGGAGAAGATTATGCCCGTAGCATTTACATCAGCACGATCCCAAAAATGTATGATAACGCGGTGATTTTGTTCCACGTTCAGGGATCGATGGATCCGGGGGAGATCAGGGGAAGAAAAGAGGAAAAATTTGTAGCGCCGGACAGTAATTATGAATTGGCACTTCCGGGATTCTTTTTGCAAGGCGAAGGTACCGGATCGATCAATGAACAGGATGAAACATCATATGAACATTACGGCATGGTACTTTACCAGGGCGACCGGGTACAACAATTATATTCCGACCTTTCTTTTTCAGCCAAACCTCCTTCCCTTGTCTGGTCAGGTGATCTTAATAAGGATGGTTTTCCGGATCTTATTATTCAATCTTCAGTTGATGAATCCGACACGGAAGCACATTATCAGCTTTGGTTGTCAGATCCAACCGGGGAAGAGTTAGTAAAAATCGTAGCTGAGCACAAAATATTTCCCAGCGCATAATTTCATCCTCATTTAACCCTGAATCCTAAAACAAACTCGGAGTACTTTTCATTTCTCTTTCCATTCAATTCCATTGGTGTCATGTAATTTGAGGATCCCGATGGAACCTGCCATACATTTTCCAACCCGGCGTGGTGCATATCCTGAAGAGAAAAGCAAAAACGATACGCAAAATGAATGCGTTTGTATTTCGCTCCTAACTCAAAACGGGAGAATACAGAATACTTTCGACTGAATTCTGCTATGTTACGGCCGTCCTCATAGGAGGTTGTTTGAGGAGGAGCAAAAAGATCGGACGAGATGTTGACTTCAATAGCTTTTTCTTCCAAAGAAGATTTCAGAAGAAAATCATTGCTGATGCCTGCGCCAAAAAATATTTTCCAGTCTTCTACCAGCGGAAAGGGCTGCCAGTTTAATTTTAATTCCGCGGGTATCTGAAAATAATTTGTTCTTAACTCGGACGTATGCGTATCGTAAATCAGCGTGGAAAATGCCAGTCCAGAATCCCTGAAGTAGCCATTGGCCAGATAACTTGCCCCGGTTACGAAAGAAACATGAATCGACGAAAATTTTCTGGGCCTTAACCTGCCCTCCACCTCCACACCATATACACCATAATTACCGCCTTTCTCCCAATAGTAATACAAAGCACGTGTCGAGTTAATGCCGGCGAAAGGAGTCACGCTGATCTGCGCCACGGCGGGCAGGGAAAAAAGATACAGAATGATCAAAAGTTTTTTCATCTTGCTTTCCGATTATTTTCCAAGTATGACAAATGCTCCCCAGTAAAACGGTTCCGGATATTTTTCACGCAGGGCTTTCTGTGCGTCTGAAAAAGCCTTATGATTATCTCCCTCAGACCAGCGCCTGTAAAAATCCGTCATCAGTTTTGAGGTAGCTTCATCATCGACTTTCCAGAGGGACATCACCAGGTTGTTTGCTCCGGCAACAATAATAGCGCGCTGCAATCCGTAAACACCCTGCCCATTCCGCACTTCACCGATACCGGTTTCACAGGCGGAAAGAACTACCAGGTTGGTTCCTTCAAGGTTAAGGGTTGTTGCTTCATAGGCTGTTAATATTCCATCCTCTCCAACGCCTTCTGTCTTGTTTTGCACACCCGCCAAAACCAGTCCCGAACGGATCATCGGGTTTACCGCATTGGCGGTATCTCCTACAAAAAATCCGTGCGTGGCAATGTGCAGAATGAGCGGGTATCTGACAGATTTTACATTTTCTTCACGCGCATCCACTCCAGTATAATTCGTCACGTCCAAATGTTTGTCCACCAAAACCGATCTTATGGCAGACACCTCTTTTTCAGTGCCCGGTAGATCAGAAAACTGTTGTTCCCTGAAATTCAAAAGTTCTTCATTCAATACATTTCGCACTCCATATTCAATGGATTTTATATCCGGATTCATTTTGTCAGACGTGTTGAAATCAAACGCCGGCCTCCCGACAAGCACAGCGTGTTTTTCAGATGTTGATTTTCGCGTGCGCAGCAAATCGCCCGTGTTTGTCATGTAAACCAGATCAACCTCGTCGAGCAGATATTTATTGGTAAGGGGATTCTTCAATGTATTCAGATTGATCTGGTTGAACACGCCATCGGGTGATAAATAAATTCGCTGTATCCCCTGCAGCGAATTGTGAATGGGTTTCCAGAATTGATCGTACGATAACTTGTCATCAACCCGTGCAAAAATCGAATTACGGTAAAACGCAAGAGCGCGGTTTTCCATCCTGTTTCCATCCTTCAATATCAAGCCTTCCGGCCTGGGCGATCCGGGAGTAACAATTAAAGCGATATAAACCGCCGAGTCGGTAAGACCGTTCCTGCGGTTTATATTTTCTATTTTGGTTTTATCAAAGGTGTTGATCCTTAAAATTTCAATGGCGGCTTCACCTGCTTTTAATGAAGCTTTAACAGCCTGCCATGCAGATGGATTCTCTTTGCTTTGGAAAAGTCCTGAGCCAGCGTTAATTTCTTTTTCAAGTGTTTCAATCTTTCGCTCCAGCGTTTCTATTTCTGAGGGGGAATTTTTGTCAAAATACCGGGCTGAAAGAAGGGCTTTGGAAGTTTCCCATTGCCTTAGTTTATCTATTAGATTCTGATCGCCACTCTCTACAATTCTATTTTTTAATCTGTTGGTTTCGTTCAAAAGAAGACCCTTGGTATTTAGCACGTTGTCGTAGAGTTCTTCATAAAGCGAGGGGTTTTCCAGGACAAAAGCATTAAAGAGATCAAAGTCATTTTTTAGGGTATTATAAAATTGTTCTTTTTCATATTCACTCATCGAAACAAAATTGCCGGCGATGTGCCGGCGATACAAGGTCACGAGGTTTTTAAAGGCAGAAGTTGCTTCGTTTGTGTTTCCCTGACACCAGTTTAGCATGGCCTCAGTTTTTACCAGCCTGAATTTAACGCCCGAGCCAGCCAGGGAAGTCGGGTTATAATGATTAGCCTTGTTGAGGTATTCGCGCGTGCGTCCAAAATCTTTTTTTGCTAAAAAATATCTGGCTTTCATCTCAAAGATCCTGGCAACTTCAAGGTTGGAGGCAATCCTGGAATTATACTTTCCCGAACCGGAAGAAGCGATGGCGAGCTGATTGATATATTTCAAAGCTTCCCGATCCTTACCCAGGATGAGACATATTTCTGCGAGATCATTTAAAAATAAACGATTCAGGTTGTCAAAATTATAGCCCGTTGTGGTGGCCTGATTCAACATCGTTTGAGCCTGATTAAAATAACGGTAAGTAGCGTCGAAATTACCCTTCTTGAAATACAATGATCCAAGTCCGATGACCGGGTGGATCCTGTGCACACTTTTCGTTGGAAAGAAAGCGTTGCGCATTGTTTGGGATTCCCGGAACAATTGATCCGCCTTCCGTAGGTTACCGGTAGTAAGGTAAAAATAGCCTAGCCTGTCAATAGGATCGAAAATTGTCTTTTGCGTTTTTCCGGAGATCAGATAAAATTGAGTACCCTTTAGAGGCATTTGCCGTTTCACTTCCTCATACGCATCGGTTAGATATTTTTCGGCACCGGTAAAGTTTCCCGATTTCTCATGCTGTTCCGCCAAAAGCATTTTAAAAAGGATGACTGGTTCATGAAGGTTCCTGTTCTGAAAATGGATGATATATTCTTCGAGAGCGCATTTTAAACTGGCCGGATCTTTTTCCCTGTATATTTTATTGTATGCCCGTCCTGGACTCAGATTACCTTTATTGATTTGAGACAAAGCTGCAAGCTGACACACTATCAGCATGAAGAAAGAAAGAGATATCATTTTTAGGGTTCTCATCTGAGTCGATACCCTCCTTTAAATCCAAACACAAAACCCTGAACATCGTCATTAAGAAGGAAGGTAGATTGTTGTTTATTCAACCCCCAATGTTCTTCAAGGTTTTTCGCAAGTGGTTGCCCGCCGAAAGGCATGATGACAAAAGCTGAAACGAGAACCCTGTTGAAAGCTAACGATCCCTGAACCTTGGCGCTCATATTCAACCTGTTTAGATAGGGCGTAATAGTACCTTCCACAGTTTTTTCACCATCCCATTTGTTGATGGTTTCTTTTAATTGAGCGTGAAGAATGTAATAGGGATTCAGGCCAAAATCGAAATAGGCATTATTCCGGTTCTTAAAATTGATCCTCCCCATCAAGGGGATGGATAGATAAGTCCCCTTGTATTCGATGGCGGACCCGAAAAGTTTATCATCCGAAGAAAACCCAACTCCATATACAGAAAGACCGGATAACAGGTTGAAGGAACCTGCCATTTTCTTTTCCAACTCCACATCGAGGACGCCGTAACCGAATAAATTTTTGTATTCCTTACAGCACCAGTAGGGTCCGCCAGAATTTCCCGAAACACCTGCAAAAGCGTACAGCCGGGTTTGGGCGGACGTGATGCCGGGAATAGAAAAAAGGATCAGTAAAATGAGTATCCTGTTTTTCATAGAATTGTTTTCCCTGGAAAAATAAAAATGTTTCCCAGGGGCACCCTTATGCAGTTCCTCAGCCATAAATTTTTTATCGTATAAGTCCAACACTTAAAGCCATATTTATTTTGTAGTACCATTTCAGCGACCACAATTTCCGTTTACACTTATCAATTATTCGAAAGCATCCATCGCTTTAGCGATGGAATAAAGTCCCTCTCCTTCAGGAGGAGATTTAGGGTGAGGTGAAGGCGCAAAAAGCGTATTTCGAGGTTCACACTTTCGAATTCAGCTCTGTCATTTTCAGAAACTAATCGGCTCCGAATCACCTCACCCTTCTACATGTGCATTCTAATTCCTTCTCTTTTTCAGCCTCTCCTAAAGGAGAGGAAAAATCGCGCATCACATTCATTCATTCATGCGCAGTCCCCATCCGACACTCTCAAAGACTCATAATGATGCACCCTGCCTAGGTGCCACAATTCCATGCCAAGACTCATAATCATGCCCGACTTCAAATAAACCCACAAAAACTTTCATCGTCTAAAATGAATACTGCCATGTAATATTAATTCCGTTTGATTCGTCTGAATCTACATAAAGACGCCCGTAAGTATTATCCGGTAATTTCACGACATACCCGTGATGTTCTACCAACCCGACGGCTGGACTGAATCCTGTCAAAGGTTTCGCCGTTACCTCACCGAGGCAACTCAACTCACCTGCATCCAGAATGGAAGCTTCTTCACCTCCGCTGATGATAACGGATCGTATTTCTTTTAAAGAGGAAGAATAGGATAGTTGAAAGCAGTTATTAAAGTCATCCTTGAAGCAGATGATACTTTCGTCGCTAAGGGATTTATCTTCAGACCCGATCGGATCGGCGCAGCTATTTTCAATGGGATTATCACTGCAGGAGGAAAGAAACAGCAATAATATGATGGCCTTGTATTTAAGCACAAGTCGTGGGGTTATTTAAAAATACGGAAGAGAAGGCACAAAACCTAGGGAGGTGACGCACACAATTGTAGGGACATCCTTTACGGGTGTCCCTGAAATTCCGTAACTTCATTACCTCGACGAAACCTAAACCTCATTTTTATGGACAGAAGAAAGTTTCTGCAAAATTCAGGTTATGCCGCAGGTATAAGCCTTGTTCTGCCAGCAGTTTCCTGCACCCCATCATCAGGAGTTGATTCATCTGTAATAGAAGTACCTAAAGATCTATCGCTGGACACCTGGGCGGGAGTCAGGAACAATTTCAATCTAAGACCCGACCGCATTCATATGTCACAAATGCTTTTAGCTTCCCATCCGACTCCGGTTAGGGAAGCTATTGAAAAACACAGAAAGAATTTTGATGAAAATCCTTTTGAATATTGGGAACACAACTGGATAGAAGCCGAAAAGGTCGTGTGCAAAGCTGCCGCGAATTACCTCAATGCGGATCCGGCTGAAGTTGTTCTTACTGACAGCACCACGATGGGTCTTGGTATTCTGTATTCCGGTCTCAAATTAAAACCTGGTGACGAAATACTTACGACCACGCACGATCACTATTCAACGGAAAAATCGTTGGAATTTGCAGCAGCGAAAACGGGCGCAACCATGCGCAGAATTTCACTTTACAAAGATCCTGCTACCATTACCGCAGACGGCGTAACTGAAATTCTTATAAAAGCCATTTCTCCTAAGACACGAATTATTGCCGTGACATGGGTGCACTCTGTTAACGGAGTGAAACTGCCCATCAGAAAAATGAGTGATGCCATAAAAACAGTGAACGAAAAAAGGACTGAAGCCAACCGGATCTATTTTTGCGTAGACGGCGTGCATGGCTTTGGAGTAGAAAACATAACGATGGCTGATCTGGGTTGCGATTTCTTCGTAGCCGGAACGCATAAATGGATGTTCGGACCACGTGGCACTGGAATACTGTGGGGCAAGAAGGATGCATGGGAAATGCTAGCACCTGTTATACCAGCATTTCGCATGGCGCCTTATTATATGTGGATGGGGGTTGTACCTGAAGCTCATATAAATTTCACCGATTTGTGTTCTCCCGGAGGATTTTTCGCTTTCGAACATCGGTGGTCCTTGAATGAAGCTTTTGACTTTCACATGAAAATCGGAAAAGCGAAGATTGAAGAACGCACGCATCAGCTCAGTTCGATATTAAAAGAAGGACTGAAAAAAAATAAAAAGATCAGGTTAGTTACGCCAGTTGATCCAAGCCTTTCGTCAGGAATAAATTGTTTTGATGTGGAAGGCGTGAAGCCTGAAGAAGTAGTAAAACATCTTTTGGGGAAAAATATTCTGGCCAGCACTACTCCCTATAAAGAAGTACACGCGCGAATAACCCCCTCTGTAATTAACACGGAAGATGAAGTGGCTTACTGCTTAGATGCGCTGGAGGAAATGAGAGTATAGTCAGAATCTTTGGTGATCATTGGAGGGCTGGGCCGATGGCTGCATTTGTGGCTTGGGAAGGTTCAAATGAAAAGAGACTGGAATAACCGGATTTTGCCCTGCCGCACTACATAATTGCCTGCTTTAGGTGGCCGGACACCGGTTCAGCATTCGAATTGTTGGCCAAAAACTCTTTATTGAGAAGTACAATTGTAACAGTTGCCACCAGGTCCAGAACCCCCATGGTTATTTACAGCCACAAGCCGGAACTTTTTCAAATATTGGCCTTGATGCTGCCTATGCAGACAATGGCCTCGGACAGGTGACCGGGCGGGAGATAAACAATGGAATGTTTAAAATTCCTTCTTTGCGTAACGTAGAACTAACAGCGCCCTACATGCATGATGGTCGATTTGAAACACTGAGCGATGTAATTGACCATTATAGCAGTGGGTTGGCAAACCATCCCAGTCTTGACCACAAACTCAGAGATTCCAACGCGAACCCCCTTCAATTGAACATATCGGCTGATGAAAAACATGCCATCATTTCTTTCTTAAATACGCTTACTGATCATAAAATGATTTCCGATCCAAAATTTTCTGACCCATTCAAATCGAAATAGTGTGATCAGAAAATCTGCCCTCTTACTACCAGTTATGCTGTTACATCTCCTGGCTGCTGCGCAGGATGAAGTCACAGCGCAAAAGCGGTCAAATCATTATGTTGGTATTCAAGCCAATCAGCTCGTCCGTCAACTCTTCAATTTTGGAGGGTCTACCAGTTCCATTAATAATCCATACCTGATCACATATGCTGTAAATTCAGTCAGGTCAGGGTGGGGGTTTAACTGCGGTTTAGGCTATACGCACATGGAGGTAAGAGAGGAGGATCCATTCAACCCGCGAGAAACGGCCATCAATGATTTTTTTATTCGATTGGGAGTTGAACGAAAGGTCCTGATCGGAGAGAAATGGATAACAAGCTATGGCGTGGATATCTTGCGGGAAAGTCAAAAAAATATTACGGAGAGTAATTCGCAGCCTGGTAATTTCAAAACGGAGACGCGAAACAGAGGGACCGGGATAGGGTTGAGGTTTACACTCAACTACAATATTTCAGAAAAGATATTACTGGGAACCGAGGCAACCTATTACTACAAGTCGATGAAAGAAACCAGAGAAGGAACCGGCGTACCTCGTCTCCCCCTGCTCACCCAGAAACCGAAAATAGCTGCCGTAAAAAACATCAGCAGGCTGTAAATGGCAGGCGGCACGGACATGACCGAGTTGAGCACATTGAAGAGCCGCACCGGTAACCCCAATATGCCGGAGTAGTCCATCAGCAACTGCCTTTCGGGGAGATGGTTAACACTAATCCTGCTTCTGAACCCACGCCAGATATTTCTCAATTTGCGATACGGTATAGTAAGGAAGGTTAAGCAAATTAAACTGTTTACCCTCTGGTGTAGTTGCTTTCGTGATCGAAACTTCTCCGGCATAAAAGCGAACAGCGATCTTATGTGGTGCAGCATCCATAAACAAATGCAATGAGCGAAGCTTTCCCTCGCTGCCTGACTTTACTTCAATAGGTATGAGTTTGCCTTCGAAGGGGAATAAATAGTCTACTTCAGCAACCGATGTTTTCTTTTCGCGGACCCAAAAATGCAAAGCGCTTAATGACTGATGCTGAAAGGCCAGCAGCTCCTGACCTACCAGATGCTCGATCATGCTTCCCTGGTACACTTTGCTCAGATCATCAGTACTTAAAATTTCTCTTTGAGTGCCTGCAAAATAATTCATCAGCCCGGTATCTAACACGTGAAGGCGAGGCGACTTTTTAAGGTCAGGAAGCAGTGGCAGCGTATAGCCCGTTTCAGGGTAAACAAGGTACAATAGCAATGCTTTCTGCAAAGCACGCAAGACTTCACCCATTTCTCTTGACCCGTAATTTGAGTTTCCAAATCCCTGGAATTTAATCCGCTTTCCCGCATGGACGAACGATGAACGAATGGCGTGTCGTATCATCTGCATCTGCGTATCGTTTCGCGCATACTTCTCAGCATCGTCCATGTAAGAGGTGAGCAACGAATCGTATATAGGGGCCAGTAATACCAGGTCTTTATATGTACTGTAATGCTGCACGGCTTCAGGCATTCCGCCTGTTAGCGCATAAGTGTGGAACAACGACAGTAGTTTTTGGTGGGCAAATGATGCTGTCGGGATTTGCTGCAGCTGATCACGTGCAGTCGTTTCATTCATGGCCGATAAAAATTCAGGGAAAGAAACTGGGCGCAGCACTTTATACTCTACCCGGCCAACGGGAAAGCTAATGTTCTTGTTAAACAACGTCTCCAGCATGCTGCCCGCAGCAATAATAGCTATACCTGGTTCCTGCTCATAGAAATACCGGAGTATGTTTAGCGCTTCGGGAGCTGCCTGTATTTCATCTATGAATAAAAGGGTTTGTTGCTTTTGCGACAGGCTTTTGTTCTTCAGGAAGAATATTGCCCGGAGTAATGTTTCGACGTTAACAAATTGTTCAAAGGGCTGCCGGTCTTCCGGCAACTCAAGGTTCAGGTAAATGTACTGTCCGAAATTTTTAGAGAGCTGGCTGACCACGGTTGTTTTGCCAACCTGCCTGGCTCCCCGTATCACCAAAGGTTTTCGCGAAGGCTGCTGGTACCACTTCTCAAGATCTTTCTGCAAGTCCCTATCAAACATTGCACAAAGTTAGGGCAATTTTAGCAATTATTATACACAAAGTTAGGGCAAAAATTATCGGTTTTTTACACAGAATTAGGGATCTTTACTATAAATAAGGTACTTAAAGCAATTCTCCATGACAGGCAACATGATCAAGGGTAAGGGCTTTCGTGGAGCCTTGCGTTATAATTTGGAGAAAGTGGAAAAAGGTATTGCTGAAGTGCTTGGTCATTCTTTTGTAGAAGTTTCTGAAAAAACGATTATGAAAGAAATCCAGATGGTCAAGGTAATGCGTCCCAACCTGCAAAAATACTTCTATCATACCTCGATTAACTTTCCTCCTGCGGAAGACCTTTCTAATGAGAAGATGAAAGAGATCGCGCATGACTATCTTAAATCGAGCGGCTTTGATCAGCACCAATTTATCATGTTCCGTCATCGTGATGCAGACCATCCCCACCTGCATATCCTGGTCAATCGCATTGGCTATGACGGCAAGGTTATGAGTGACAGTAATGACTTTGCAAGGTGCGAAAAGATCCTGCGGGAGCTTGAGAAGAAATACAACCTTACTGAAGTACTTTCCAGTAACCAAGCAAGGGAACGGGCTATGACTAAGAACGAGCTGGAAATGATGAAGCGCACTAACGAGCCTTCAGCAAAAACGGCTTTACAGGTTATTATCAAACAAGCCCTTGAAATCAGACCACGGCAATCAGCAGAGGAATTTATTCAGAAGCTGGAAAACAAAGGTGTCAATGTTCTTTTCAACCAGGCATCTACTGGCTATGTCAGTGGTATATCTTATAACTATGAAAGCATCACTATAACCGGCTCCAAACTCGGAAATGACTTCAAATGGACAACCATTAAAAACTGCATCAACTATGAACAAGAAAGAGATCGCGCAACAATTTACGAGGCAAATATTAGAGCAAAATCCAGCAACTCTGACCCACGATCAGATACAAGCCATTATTTTGGAAATACAGCAGCTCTACAGCAAAACCGAGCGGAGCACAAGTTATCAGTCAAGCAATCTGAAAATGGTGGGGTACAGCATTCAGGATCTTCAAGCCAAAGCCGACAGGTTAAGCAGTCACCTCGACCAACTCAACGAAAAGATGTCGCAAGCGGCAGTTATTTTCAGGAAAAGTCAAAGGGTCTCAATCTGGCATCGCTATTGGATGGTCATTCTAATGGGAATCTTATCCACGTTGATCACCAACATAGTGTGGATTATTCGTGGCTAAACGAACCTAAGAAGAAGAAAAGAAAGCGGAAGGGAAGAAGGATTTAGGCAATTATTGAATGTTGAAATAACGAACAAAATGACGTAAATTGGCGTTTCATAAGCATGGAGACAACCAACATATATCAGATTGTACTTCCAAAGGGCGAAGCCCTCCGTCCATTTTTTGAATTGACCGAAAATGAAAGACGTGAGATCGGCTTGAAAATCTTCCGGCATGTGACCGAGCTTGCTGCTAAGGTTGGCCAACTCCCCGTAACCAGCCAGACCCTTTCAAAGAAAGCCTCCAGGATAAAGCACTCTTTTTAATTTTTAAATGCCCGAACTGCATATTGTAGCTGGCCCTAACGGAGTTGGAAAGACAACTGCTTTTACAACTATTGTTCCTCAAGGGTTGGAGTATGTTAATGCTGATATGATCGCCAAAACCATTAAGGAAAAGGCTGGTGGACTAAATACACAGGACATTGCAAATCAGGAAGCAGCCAAAATCTTTTACGATAAGGCGGCTCGAAAAGAATCATTTGCAGTTGAAACCAATCTTTATGATGTGGACAGTACGTGGAGAAATATGGTGAATCCAAGCAGTGTGGCGACGCTGTTATTAAGTCTTCTCATTGTCCCCTCCCATGACAGACAGGATATTCCCGGCTGGATCTTTAAACCAGGCTATGTCAGGCCCTTGATTTTTAGAACGGCCACGTAAGATACCTTTTTCGTCAGTTGGTAGACCTTCGTAGCGCTCAAACTGTACCCCTCGATTTTTTAGCTCCTCGACTGCGTCGTCAATGTTATCGACCACAAAATTTAGAACAGTGAACGTGGCTGGCTGGTGATTGTCTTTGGAGTACAGGAATAACCTGCCACCGCCTGGTAAATGCAGGTTCAACCCCATGTCTTCATTATCTACTTTTAGCGATAAACTTTTTGTATAAAATTCTTTGGCTTTTCGCAGGTCGCTAACTGAAAAACTGGTAAATGCTTCGTTTGCTTCCCACATATTTATACACTTTTACGAGAATGTCTTGCCTAGCGTCAAAACTGATAATAACCGTTGTACGCACCGGCTTAACAAGCCAGGCACCGCTGGATAGCAGTTAACATCAACGGTTCCCACAACTATTAAACCTTCGCAACAGCTGCACCACTGAACTCATATCAAACCTGGCAAGACTCGTTACGATGACCCACCAAGTCTGACCAAATGATAATTTAACGGTAATGGGAAATGAACGGTTGTCAACGAGAAGATATTTAATATTAAAAAGTGGCCTTTTTCCGCAAATGATTTGGAATCAATACTCTTTCAAGTCCTTCAAAAACAAGTTCAATTAAGATTGCCAATAATGCTGCAGGTATTGCGCCTCTTAAAATAAGGTTTGTATTGTTCAAAGCTAATCCCGTAACAATAAATTCTCCAAGTCCACCTGCTCCGATAAAGGCTGCAAGTGTAGCGGTACCTACATTGATCACGGCGGCTGTACGAATGCCTGTAATAATTGTTGGCATGGCTAATGGAATCTCAATTAGCAGTAATCTTTTCCTGTTGTTAAGACCAATAGCGGATGCTACTTTTTTCAATTCCGGATCTACAGTAAATAATCCAATCACTGTGTTTCTGAGAATCGGCAACAGCGCATATAAAAAAAGCGCTACCAGCGCAGGTACAATGCCGATCCCAAATAAGGGTATCATCAATGCAAGAAGGGCAATAGATGGAATGGTTTGAAGGATGCCGGTGAAATAAATAATCGCTCTCGAAAAGAATGGATTTTTATAAATAAATATACCGAGCGGTATGGCCAAGATAACGGCTCCAAATAAAGCCAGCAAAGTTAATTTTAAATGAACAAAGGTTTTATCAAGGATCTCTTGCCAATCGCTCAACTGAACTTTCGGCTTATTCTTCAGCAGCTTTTTTTCCACAAGAAAGTGCTGCGCAATCTCCGCATGACTTTGCTTCTCAAACAGGGCAAGGGAATTAAGTGATTGCATTTCTTCTTCCGAGATTGAAGCGGTTAATTTCTCTATTACCCTTTTTGCAGCCTGCGGAAGAGAAGCACTGTAAAAAGAAACTGCGTGATAGTCCGGGAAAAAACCTTTATCGTCTTTAAGTAATGTCAGCTTATACCTTCTTATTTCGCCATCTGTTGAATAAGCATCGGTAACGTCAATCCTGTTTTCAAGAACGGCTGCATAGGCAAGGCCATGCTCCAATCCAAAGGGGTTAACGGGAAGGTTATAAAATGCAGATAAAGCATCCCATCCATCCTGGCGTTTCAGGAATTCGTAACTCAATCCTATGACAAGGTCAGAATGGTGTTGAAGATCCGATATATTATTAATGTTTAGACCGTCTGCCTTTTTGGTTGTCATCACCAAAGCATAGGTATTATTGAAACCATAAGGCTTGGAAATCTCAAGATTGAATTTCAATTTAACCAGGTCATTTATATCATCTATCGTAAGCTTATCCCGGGTCTTCAATATTTCGGATGTAATTGTACCGGAATATTCAGGATAAATATCTATAGCGTTATTTCTGAGTGCTTCAAAACTCACCGCCGTTCCGCCTAAATTAAACTTCCGCTCTACAGTAAATCCGGCATCTTCCAGGAGAATGGCAATCATTTCACCTAAGATGTAACCTTCATTAAAATGCTTTGCACCTACCTTAATCACGCTCTTCGATTGAGCAAAGGGAT
>JBBDXJ010000200.1:0-14617 GCA_040902445.1 Cyclobacteriaceae bacterium
GGGATGGCTCATCTACAATACTCATGGTCTGGATGAAGCGGGTTGGGGCCCGGTTAGCTCGGATTTCCTGGATCGGTTGCTCACACGCCTTAAGTCTATTGAAAGTGTTGAGATCATTCCGGCGGGTAAAGCGTTGTCTCTCGTGAAATAATAGAAGCAATGAGATCATTGTCCTGTTTGTTTTTGAGTTGTCTAATTGCCCTTTCGGCTTTCAGTCAAAGTAGCGTCAGTATTTCTTCTCCCGATAAAGCCATTAAGTTTTCCTTCAGGCTTACAAAGAACACGCCTATTTATGATGTTTCGTATAATGGAAAGGCACTGATTTCAGATTCAGAATTGGGGCTTTCATTTCTGGAAAGTGGGGACTTTAAAAAAAATCTCAAAATCCTTCGTCCCGTTTTCAGAAGCGGTGAAGAAGTGTATGAATTAGTTGTTGGGAAAACCCGCATGGTGAATGATCCCTTCCGGGAAGTGCTCATTCCTCTTCAGGAATCACAAAGACCGTTCAGACAAATTAATCTCTTAGTTCGCGCCTTCAATGACGGACTTGCTTTTCGCTATGAATTTCCGGAACAGAATAACTGGACTGTTTACACCCTTACCAATGAGTATACGATGTTTCGGATGAACGGTGATCCAAAGGTCCTTACGCTTTTCCTGCCCAATTATACCACGTCGCATGAGGGTGAATACAGTTCACTTTTGTACAATGAGATAATAGATGATACGTTGATGGATATGCCCACGCTGTTTGAGTTTCCCGGTAAGACTTATATCGCGATCACAGAAGCCGCTTTGCTGGATTACGCGGGAATGTACCTGTCTAAAAAGGATGGAATTCTCACCAGTCAATTATCGCCCTTACCAGGTCAATCTTCTATGGAGCTGGGACAATCATCAGTAAAAGTAAAAGCTGAATTGCCACATCGGACTCCGTGGCGTGTGATCATGATAAGCAATAGAATTGGTACTTTAATCGAATCCAACCTATTGACCAACCTTAACGAGCCATGTAAGATCGCCGATGTATCATGGATAAAAACAGGCAAGAGCACTTTTCCCTGGTGGAATGGAAATATCGTGCCGGATACCTCCTTTGCTCCGGGCAATAATTTTGAAACTAACCAGTACTATATTGATTTCTGTGCGCGCAATGGCATTGAATTTCATTCTGTCGTAGAATATGGACAGCATGAGTGGTACCGTAGTGATGGAATATTTTTCCAACCTGGCCCCAATACAGATGTAACCAAACCAGTTCCGGGATTGGATATGCAGCAAGTCTGTGATTACGCAAAGGAGAAAGGAGTGGGCATTCGCGTGTGGGTACACTGGGCCGCTCTTTATCCCAAACTGGACGAAGCTTTTGCCCTTTTCGAAAAATGGGGGATTAAGGGAATGATGGTAGATTTCATGGACAGGGATGACCAGGAGATGGTGAATATTCAGGAGGAGATACTGAAGAAAGCTGCAGCCCATCAGTTGCACATTCAATTCCACGGTGCGTATAAGCCAACTGGCCTCTCGCGTACTTACCCAAATGAATTTACAAGGGAGGGTACGTTGAACTATGAGGTGAACAAATGGGGCAAGCTTACTCCTGATCACGACCTGGATATTCCCTTTACAAGAATGCTTGCAGGATCGACGGACTACCACCTGGGAGGATTCCGTGCCGTTCCCGAATCAGAATTTCAGGTACAGTATATCCGTCCAATGATGTTGGGAACGCGGTGTCATATGCTTGGAATGTACGTTGTATTGGAAAACTACCAGGGCATGCTCTGCGATTATCCCGAGGCATACAGAGGCCAGCCTGGATTTGAGTTTCTAAAAAAAGTACCCACTACCTGGGATGAAACGAAAGTTCTGGATGCCGCTGTGAGTGACTACATCATCATCGCGCGAAGGAAAGATCTGGATTGGTATATAGGCGCTATTACCAACCGCCAGCCCCGGGATTTGAAAATTCCCTTAAACTTTTTGCCCGATGGAGATTACGAAGCGGAAGTTTACCGTGATGGGGATACATCCGTAAACCCAAATCACCTAATTAAAGAAAAACGAAGAGTAAACCGCCTTAATGTTTTGGCAGTCAACCTCGCGTCGGGCGGTGGTGCGGCCATACACCTTAAGAGAATAAGGGAGTAAGGGAGTAAGGGATAGAGGAATGCAACTTATTTATTTACAACTTACACTACTCTTCTTCCCACTCATAAACGCCGGGTTCCGGATTTTCGCCCTGTGGAATGGTGGTGCCGTAAAAGTCTTTTTTGGCAAATGGAATATGAGATAATGAATCGATTTTCAGACCTGAATTTATTAAAGGTGATTGGGCCAGCAGAGTATAACCGAGAAGCGTTTCAAGGTCATATGGATCGGTAAGTTTGGTAATCAAAGGGCCTTTCAATAAGGGATTTACTTGTCTTCCAACCGTTGCGCCATTTAACATTTCCTGACCGGTAGCATCAGACCATGAAGTCAGCGATTCAAAGCCTCTAAACCTCATTACAGCGTCATTGGAACTCCACCAGATGTTTCCCAGAAACTTTTCGCCGGAAGTGGGGCCATTAACGACATCCGCTGTTCCGATAATAATGTTGTTGTAGAACTTAAAATTCTTATTAAGGCTTTTCGGTTCAAATTGCACAGCGGGATTCTTTGTTGCATACACCAGGTTGTTATGCACGATACAATCGGCAAGTTGTAAACTATCCTCGGCGCCATTCCATATAAAAATTCCACCTGACCCTTCCGTTGTGGTTGCGTCGTTGATGCTGAGGCAATATCGCACTACGTTATTATACCATAGGGATGCACCGGCGTACTGAAACAACCCGTAACCGGCTCCTTCGTTGTCGTAGGAGAGACAATACTGAATAATGGAATTTGTTATTCCACCATCCAGATCAAAACCTCCTCCGTCTTTTGAACCCTTTGAAGTTTTATTGCCGTAGCTGATACAATATTGAAAGATGAGATTACTGCTCTCATAGGCCCAGATGCCGACAGGTCCGTTGCCGATGCGAGGCATATCCCAGCCGTTATTTGTTGCCAAGCAATGATCGATCACGACGCTGTCAGACATGGAAACCAGGATGCCATTTCCGCTGTGATTGTCCAGGTTGGTCGGGTCGCCCGCATTGTTATCGGCCAGGCAATCTTTTATCAGGATCTTCTTTGACTTTGTTTTATCATTTCCGCCAACATGGATGCCCGCAAATCCATTGTTAACAGCGACTACATTTTTTACCTGGATTTGCTGAGAGTTGTGGAGATCCAGTCCCGATTTCTGAAAGCCCTCGGTCTTAATATTTTCTACAACACCATGGGACGCTTCTTTCAGACTTATTCCATTGGTCGTATTTCCATTTTTTCTTCCGGAACCTGTGGCATGAATGTTTTCCAACCTGAAATACGTGCCGTGGATAATTATAGCTTCTTTATTTTTTCCATCTATAATTGCCTTGCCATCGCCATAGCTTGCAACCATTACTGAATCCTCGGGAGTACCTGTCAGTGAAACCCTGAGCGTTCCCTCAAAGGTTTCTCCTCCCTTGAGAAGGATTGCATCACCGGGTTTGAGTTCCAGATTGTTCACTTTGGAAAGGGTTTTAAAAGGTCTATTCCTGGTTCCAGGATTATCATCGCTGCCATTTACACTCACGTAATAACCCGGTTCGCCGCACGCCGACAGCGTTTGGAGTATGACGAGCGTACTAATGACCTGAAACAGGTGCAATTGAGATTGTTTCTGCATGATTTGAATGCGGATGTATTTGAAATTACTGAAGGTCGTTTCCAAAACTGGGATTCACATTTGTTTCAGCTTGATATATTCTGCGTTTTTCATCAGCTTTCTTTGCCAGATTGGATCCGTATCATCCGAATTTTTTCCAAACAATTCCCACGCCTGTGAAACAGAGCGTATTGCGGAATGGTATTAGTCCAATTAAGTGTAAATGTAACACGTTTTTACTGACCCTTAATGCTCTTCGGGGGATATTCCGGTACTTTTTCGTTTTTTGATATTGGTGTGAACTGATGGCGACTGCAGGGTTTCCATCTGTGCCAAAGCCGGAGAGGTTCAAACTCCTGCCTGCGTAGTAACTGTCAACAGCGTGGTTTTTTTTATCGTCAGCTTAAAAAAAGCAGACCTGCAGCTGGTTTTATTTGCCTTGGAATAAATCTTTTTCGGTCCGGGATCCCGATAAAATAAGTGTAAAAAATACTTTTTTAATTTTAAGTTAAGTGTATATTGTACATTAATTGAGGGGGAAGTGATTGGAGCCGGAAAACTCTTATCCCGTGAAGATAAGACTATTGTGTTTTCTTTGGCTAATCTTAGATTTTCAAACCTGAGTTTATTTTTTTTTTAAACAAACCAAACATCAACATATGCGTAAAATTTACCTACACTTAAATGCGGTGGTTTTGGTTCTGTTGCTTTTCTGTTTGATGGCAAAAGCACAGGAATCTTCCACAATCAATGGAACCGTCAAAGATGAAAGCGGGGCTCCAGTACCTGGGGCGAATGTAATTATCAAAGGAACCACCTCGGGTACGACGTCTGATGCCGATGGTGCCTTCTCCATTAAAGCATCAGGGTCTGATGTACTGGTGATCTCGTTTATTGGATACAAGACGCAGGAGATTGTCACTGGCAATCAGACATCGGTCAATATCACAATGGAATCGGATCTCACAGCACTGGGGGAAGTGGTTGTTGTAGGATACGGCGAGCAAAAGCGCGCTACTCTTACAGGCTCAGTTTCAGTGGTAGGTGGTTCTGATGTAATTAAATCTCCCGCAATCAATGTGTCCAATAGTCTGGCCGGGCGATTGCCCGGGTTAACCGCAGTCAATACTTCCAGCGAACCTGGCAATGATGATGCTGTATTAAGAATCAGAGGGGTAGGTACTTTTGGTAATGCCAATCCGTTGATCGTAGTAGATGGTGTTCCGAACCGGTCACTGAACCGGATAGATCCTGCAACCATTGAAAGTATATCCGTATTAAAAGATGCTTCCGCAGCCATTTATGGAGCTCAGGCGGCCAACGGAGTAATTTTGGTTACCACTAAAAAAGGTAAGGCGGGAAAGCCTACCGTTACCGCATCTTTTAACCAGGGCTATGGTCGTCCCACGCGGATTCCTGAAATGGCTGACGCCGCAGAATACGTCACCCTACTCAACGAAATTTCAGAATATAACGGAAATGCTCCTCTATACACCAGCGCTGAAATTCAAAAATTCAGAGACGGCTCTGATCCATGGAGATACCCCAACACAGATTGGTTTAAAGAAACTTTAAAACCGTGGTCAGGACAAACTTACGGCAATGTTTCATTGAGCGGTGGAAGTGAGGCGATGCGATATTTTGTGTCCGCTTCTCACAGGACACAAGACGGATTTTACTACAACAGCGGAACAAAATATAATCAATACGATTTCCGCGCGAACCTGGATGGCGATATAGGCAAGTATATTAACATAGGCGTGGGCCTGCTTGGCCGCATGGAAGACAGGAATTATCCGATGCGGAGTGCCGGAAGCATATTCAGGATGGTGATGAGAGGGAAGCCAAACCTTCCAGCATACTGGCCGAATGGTTTACCCGGTCCCGACATTGAATACGGAGACAACCCTGTAGTAGTGAGTACCAAAGCAACGGGATATGATCACAATAAAACGTACGCGATCAACACAAACTTTAAGCTTACGATTAAAGTGCCCTGGATAGAAGGTTTATCTATTACCGGAAATGCTGCCATTGACAAAGGGTACAATTCAAGAAAACAGTGGGCTACTCCGTGGTATTTGTATACGTGGGACGGACAAACACTTGATGCAAATGGAGACCCCGTTGTTTCAAGAAGCAAAAAGGGCTATGATTCTCCCAGGTTGACCCAACAATTTGGAGATAATCAAAATGTCCTTTTAAATGCGCTTTTGAATTATCAAAGAACGTTTGCGGAAAAACATACCATTAATTTTTTGGCCGGAGCAGAAAAAATAAAAGGTAATATCGAATACTTTGAGGCATCCAGAAGAAATTTCCCCTCCACATCACTCGATCAGCTTTTTGCGGGAGCCCTGGATGAATTTTTAAGCAATTACGGAACAGCAGAAAACAACGCCCGTCTGAATTATTTTGGACGGGTAAATTACTCCTTTAGGGATAAGTATCTCGCTGAGTTTGTCTGGCGGTATCAGGGCTCTTATATTTTTGAGGAGTCAAGCCGTTTCGGATTTTTTCCTGGAATTTCTCTTGGATACGTTATTTCAGAGGAAGACTTCTGGGAAACAAATATCACTGCGGTCAACTACTTAAAGATCCGCGGATCGTGGGGTCAAACCGGGAACGATTTAATTGATCCTTACCAGTTTCTGGCGGTATATAATGTTCCGCGCTCATACTACAACGGTGATCCATTGTCATTTAATGATGGCACCAAGCTCAACCTGGCTTTAGCTGAAGATGTCTTAAGTAACCAAAACACCACCTGGGAAGTGGCTACGCAAAGGAATATTGGTATCGATGCCGATCTATTTGCAAGCAAAGTTTCCATAGTTGCCGATTATTTCTCCAATCTCCGCGATGACATACTCGCGGTGCGAAACGCATCCGTTCCTGCCACTGCAGGCGTTACCTTACCGGCAGAGAATATAGGTAAAACAAAAAACTACGGCTTCGATTTCAGTATAGATTACAGAAACACTGCGGGCGATATTTCGTATGAAATCGGCGTGAATGGAGGTTACGCAAAAAATGAAATAACTTTCTGGGATGAAGCTCCTGGCGCACCTGCTTATCAACGCTCTACAGGTGCTCCAATCAACGCCAGAGTTTATTACAACGCCATCGGAATTTTTCAGGACGAGGATCACATAGACAGTTATCCGCATTTTAATAGTGCAAAACCCGGTGATGTCATTTTTGAAGACACCAACGGTGATGGTACAATTAATGCTAATGATATGGTCAGAAGCCAAAAAACAAATATTCCGAAGTGGACTGGTGGCTTAAACCTCGGTATTAAATTTAAAGGTTTTGACTTCACAGCGCTTCTTCAGGCTGCAGGCGGAGCGCAAACTTATATTCAAACAGAGTCAGGAACGATCGGAAACTTCCTGAACAGTTTTTATGAAGACCGCTGGACGGAATCAAACCCAAGCACCACCACCCCGAGGACCTTTGACAGGGGTGCAGAATACTGGGCGAGTCTTGCAAACACTTACTGGCTGCACGATACCGATTATCTCCGTTTGAAAAACATTGAGATTGGTTATTCACTGCCCTCTCCATTACTTAACAAGGTTCATATCCAGAATCTCAGAGTGTACGTGAATGCTTATAACCTGCTTACATATAGTCCTGACATGGAAGATTTTGATCCCGAGCTTCTAGGTACGATCGAAAGCACAAATTCTGACGGCCAAAGTTATCCGTTGCAAAAAATTATCAATATGGGTCTATCTATTACTTTTTAATACTATCCATTATGAAAATCAGATATTCAATTGTCTTCGCAATAATAGTGTTCTTACCAGGATGTAAGGACGACTTTCTTGATGTAAAACCGTTGGACAAATATTCGGATGCGGCCGTCTGGGAAGATCCGGTGCTGGTGCAGTCGTATGTGAACAATATTTATATTGGCATTCCTTTTCCTTTCACTACTTTGATGTTGTCTTCCTGTGTCGATGAATCGATGGCTGTGTGGGACTGGGAGAGCAGTCTGGTGACACAAAGCGTGCTTTCACCGAGTTATCTGGCAATCTTTGATCCTAACTTCTGGACTGGCTCTCAACGATATATGACATGGAACAGTATGTTCCGTAATATCCGGGCTTGCAATCTCTTCTTTGAAAAAATTGACGAAGTGAAATTTGATGATGGAGCGGCAAAGACCAATTTAATTGGACAGGTAACATTTCTGCGCGCGTACTTTTATCATCAACTGGTTTCTTTATATGGTGGTGTGCCCATCATCACAAAGGCTTTTGAAGCAAGTGATGATTTTCTCGTAGCCAGAGATTCTTATGAAGACTGTATAAACTTCATCGTCTTAGACCTCGATAACGCGGCCAACATGCTGGAGGAAACTGGGAATAAAGCCTATGCTACAAAAGGAGCTGCACTGGCTCTTAAATCGCGGGTATTACTTCATGCGGCCAGCGATTTGTATCATTCGAACGCCTCCTGGGCACCTGGATACGCAAATCCTGAATTAGTGTCATATACCTCGGGAGATCAATCTGCGCGCTGGCTCGCTGCTAAAAATGCAGCGAAAGCTGTAATCGATTTAGGGATGTATGATTTATATGGCGGAGAAAATCCGGCATCATCCGAAGTAGCGAGAGACAACTTCAGCGGGTTGTTTCTCAACAATGGAAATCAGGAAGATATTTTCTTACAATTTTATGATGTATTGCATAATACCGATTGGGACGGTCCCAATCCAGGCCTTTTCAACGGACCTAATGGATGGCATAATTGGGGTGGTAATACACCGGTGGGCCAGTTAGTGGATGATTTTGAAATGAACGATGGTTCCAAATTCGATTGGAATAATCCGCTCCATGCAATGAATCCGTATGCGAATAGAGATCCCCGTTTGTATGCTACTGTCCTTCATGAAGGAGCATCCTGGAGACCGCGCCCATCTGATGTTATCAATACAGATCCGGCTGGCATGCTGCAGGCAGGAAATTATAATAAAAATGGAGTGATCGTTCCCGGATTGGACACAAGGAAGAGTCCTATCGAAGATTGGAATGGCAGTTACACGGGTTATTACCTGCGCAAGTTCATCGATCCGAATTTAAATCACCAGTACGAAAGGCAACAATTACCGTGGCGTAGATTTAGATATGCAGAAATCCTTTTGAATTATGTGGAAGCCTGTCTGGAGTTGGGTCAGGAAGATGAAGCGAAGACCTACCTCAATAAGATACGGGCACGCGCAGGCATGCCTACTACGAATGAAACAGGTATTGCATTAATGGAGCGCTATAGAAATGAGCGAAGAGTTGAACTGGCATATGAAGAGCAGCGTTTCTACGATGTTCGCAGGTGGATGATAGCCCCGACGATTTATGAAGATGCTCAGGGAGTAATTGTGACAGGTGACATGGCAGCTGATGGCACTATTTCTAACCGGACCTATGCACAGGACCCGTCTGTGCAACAACGGCAATGGAGTGCAAACAATTCATTTTACTTCTTGCCCATCAAGCTGGATGAAATGAATAAAAACAAATTGTTAATCCAAAACCCCGCGTATTGACGGAGTTCCTACAAATGGCTGACTAAAAAGTAATTATAAGATGAAGATATAGAATTCAAATTCTCAAAGATTTTAAAGTTCTACACACATTTTCTAACTGTAATGCTTTTTAGTCGGCTGTATTTTGTAAGGATTGAAAAATTAGTTGAACGATTATTGCGGTGGCAACGGAAAAAGTGATCTTACCTGGATTCGGAATCAGATTTATAGATTTCCGTATCCGGGTGGAACGTTTTCCAGCTATGCCAGAATTCCTGATAGCCTTTGACGCTTTGCAAATTCTGTCCATTTGAACCGCGTCCTGCGAAGTCATAACGGTTTTCGTTGCTTATCAAAGAATCGTTGGATAAGGTGAACGTTTCCGTTTCGCTGTTTCTCCGGAAGACAACGAAACTTTGGCCATCTTCAGAAAGCGCGATTACAATGGGAGTATTGCCTATTTGATCGTGAATCAGGGTTGATCTCTTGAGATCACTCCAGTCATAGGCTTTTGTTTTTTCACGCACCTGAATACCCACCACCCAGGATTTATCTTTCCAGGATAAGGAATCGGTCCGCGTGAGTTTGCCTTTGCTCCTGCCTTTTTCAAATCGGGCCAGGGTGTCATAATTTTCTTTCGACAGACCACCTTCCTGCATCACTTTGCCAAAAGGGTAAATTGAGAAAAATTTATTCAGCGTGAGCTGGCTTGATTGAAATTCAGGAAGCATGTTTCCTTTTAATTTTCCTGTTATCGCTTGCCCCGTCGATTGTTGCCACCAGCTTTTCGTGGTCTCATCTTCAAACATAGCGTTGAAATGATCCATTCCCACAAGCCTGAACTCTTCAGGTTCCCCATTGACAAATGGCTCATACACACGTCCTGTGCGGCAAACGTTGCAATACGTAACCATAATGGGTTTACCATTCACAGTATCCCTGACCTGGTGGTGATAAGCAATGAACCGGACCGGATAAGCCTTGGCTTCTATTCCCTGACTTACCGCAATCACGATGCTGCTATCGCTTAAGACATTTTCTGCCCGTGGTTTGAAAACTAATTGTTCAGGTTGAAGGAACATATAGTCCGCTGACATTTTGAAATTGAAGTAATAAATGATTACGAGTACTAATGCCAGAGGAAGCGCGGGGATCCATTTTCGCTTACCCCGCAAAGTCTTTATACTTCCAAGGGCTATCATGATGCCAAATGCAATTCTGAAGTACCAACGGTAGCTGTGCAAGAAATAAGCTACATCAATGGAATTGAACTGCTGGCTACCCGGCATGGGCATAATAAAATAGACCTTCAGGATCTCAAAGATCCCGAGTGCAAGCAGCCCCAGGTAGAATAACTTTTTCATACCTTAATTATTGAATATATTCCTTTTGTGCAAGTTTATCAGCGACAGCGGTCTCCCAGGCAAATGCACTCCTACGAATGTAAAGCATGGAATAACTATTTTGAAGGATAGGTTCCTATATTTTATTCAAAGTACTTATTATTTTCCGAATTGTGAGACCCCACAGGTTTGAGATATTCGATGATGAAATTTTTTGGATTCAGGGTGTTGACTGGTTTTCATTTGAATGAATCTCTTTACAACCATAACGATGGGCTGGTTCCCTGCATCGAAAATGGTTTTTTTAAAAAGTAACTGTAGTCCAGTTCAAAGCACCGTATTTCTTCAACTCCGCGAAATATTTGTGCGACAAACAGGGTTACTTGTACCGATCATTTCCATAAAATACAATCTATTCCAAATGTATCCGCTGCCTGGCCTGATTATCAGGTGTGCGTTGATATTATATTATTAAACCTTTAAGGGATACCGTTATGAGATTTTTTCCCCACTTCATAGTTTCTATTTTATCCGCACTTTCTTCTTATGGATTAAATGCTCAAGCCCTACAGGTCTTCAGCAGTGCCGGTGAGTCAATTAAAAATAGTTCTGGTGAATTGAGTTTTACCGTTGGGGAAATGATAATAGAAACCTGGACGCAAAATCATGGGTCTCTTTCCGCGGGATTCCATCGGCCGGTCATTTCGATGGCCATTACGGGTACGCGCGAATTCACTGATATTGGAATTGAGGTGTATCCGAATCCAGCGCTGGATCATGTTGTGGTTCAGACACCGGGTGACAACAAACTTCTGATCGTGGTATCCGACAATTTGGGAAGGACAATGTGTCGGCATCTGCATGATTCAGACTTTTCAAACATTTCTTTTGATAACATGCCACCCGGGATGTATTATTTAATTGTTTATAAGAATGATACCCGCATTCGCACATTTAAGATCCTTAAATCCAAATAGAAATATGAGAAAGATTCAACTGCTTCCGCTCATTTTATTTGTTATCACGACTACTGAATTGACAGGTCAGGTTCCTCAGAGTTTTAAATTTCAGGCTGTGCTGCGGGATCCATCCGGCGAACTGAAGGTGAACAAAAAAGCTACCATGCAGATATCAATCATTGCCGGTGGAATAAATGGCTTCGCGGTTTATTCCGAAAACCATTCTGTGATCACGAGCGATTTTGGTGTTATAAATCTGGTCATTGGGAAAGGGGCCGATTCGAATGCAAATCTCTCGGACATCGATTGGGCCGCGGGACCGTACTTTGTAAAAATTTCTGTTGATGGTGTTGATTTTGGTACCAGTCAACTGTTGAGTGTTCCCTATGCTCAGTATGCGGCCAGGGCGGGAAATGGATTCAGTGGCAATTTCAGCGATCTCAGCGGTACACCCGAATTTTCGGCTGTAGCTGTTTCCGGTGATTTTGAAGACCTGGCGAATAAACCGGAACTGGCAGCTGTTGCATCAACCGGGGAGTTTAGTGATTTAGTAAGCAAGCCTGTTATTGCCACCATTGATGATGCATCCATCGGTCCTGACAAACTTTGGAGTTCAGCGAAAGTTGCAGACAGTATCAGTTCAAAATGGAATGTTGTTGAGGCCAGGTCAAAATTCGACGCGCTTAACTGGCAGATTGTGGCACTTGAATTAGCCCTATTGAATTCATTAGGGCATATCTTGTACACAGATAAAAAAGGAAAACTTGTTGATATTGACGGGAACATCTATAAAATCGTGAAGATCGGCAACCGATGGTGGATGGCCGAGAACCTTAAGGTCACACACCTCAATGATGGGACTCCCCTGCTTTTTACGAGTGATTCTCTTATTTGGAATAAGGGCATGGATCGTGATCGTAATCTGTTATATACCTACTATCAGAATGATATTAATAAATCCAATGGCGTATGGGAATCTATATCAATGGTCTTCAGCAGTCAATGAAAGTAAATTATGCCCGGTAGGATGGCGTGTGCCCACAGCAGATGAATGGGCAATTATGATCAAGGAAGCGGGAGGGGAAAAAGATGCGATAATTACATTGAAGATGGTGGATGGTCAAAATCATCAATGGGCGAAACCTGATGCGAAAAATCTAAATGAAAGTGGTTTTTCAGCCCTGCCTGGAGGCATTAAATCATCCGATTTCGAAGACTTGGGACGCGCATCGTACTGGTGGACGCTTGACAGTAGGTAGACCGTCGCATCTGGGCTAAGAATGGAACGTGAGGTATTAACTTCATTCTTTTACAAACGTTTCGGTCTCTCTGTTCGATGTGTGAAGGATGGATATTGATTTGATTTTTTAAATTTTGGTTCCTCCGGATGAGCCCTCCTAAAGGTTTATGAAGTTCGGCAAGTAAAGCCGACGAAGAATTTCAATTTGCCTTTGTTATTTTTATTCTAAATTGTATTATTCAAAGTGGTAATCATCTATCAGTCCGATCACCCTGCCCTCAGCCATAATATCTGTGGTGCCGGCGGCGAACACTTTCATTCTTTTATTGATCGGGTCATCCGCCCAGCCTAATTCCATGGCGGCCTTTTATTAATGAGGAATGGCCATAGGGAATCGCCTTCCGCAGAGACAGGTGGTTTGAAGTCCTGGCCGTCAAGAAGTTTTATTTTGAGTGTTTTGAGGTAGTCATGATCTACCCAGGAGAGTGGAAAGAGAAAGGGACTGTCTTCAGAACCACCTTCTGGCACAAAACGCCAGCCGTTGTGCGCTCCGCCGGGAGGGGCTCCGCCGGAACAAAACAAGATCCCTTATGAGTATATAAGGTTTATTCGCGCTACCGGTTTAATCCCTCGTATACCAGGTTGGCAAATCCCTGGCTCATCTGGGGCAGCAAAATGATGCCAATGAGGCCGACAAGCAGCACGATGTAGAATGGATAGATTTCCTTGAGAATCTTTTCCACGGGCAGCCCGGAAATGACTGATCCCACATACAGGCATGCGCCCACGGGTGGAGTGATAAGCCCGAGGGCAAGGGTAGCGACCATGATCACGCCGAAGTGCAGGGGATCGTATCCAGCGTTTTCGGCGAGCGGAAGCAGGAGGGGAGTAAAAACAATTATAGAAAATCCAGGGTTAAGAAACATGCCGGCAATGAGCAGGATTATGTTGATCAAAATCATGATGATAAAGGGACTATGGCTTACATCAGTAATCGAATTGGTCATAATTTCCGGGATGCCTTCAATGGTCATGAGGTTGGAAAACAAAAGGCCCGATGAGAGTTCAAGGGCGACTATGCCAGTTGTTCTTCCTCCTTCGTAGACTATCTTTTGGAGCTTTCCCCTGTCAAGCTCGCGGTAGACGAAGGCACTGATCAATAAACAATATACCAACGCAATGGCTGAAGCTTCCGTCGGAGTAAAAATTCCCAGAAAAATTCCGCCGAGTATTATAGCGGGAGCCAGGAGCGCGGGAAGACCTGCCATGGCTGTGGATGCAACCTTTCTCAAAGAGAAGGCCATCGTTGGCGACCACTTTTTCCTCAATGCAAACCAGGTGTTGAGGGCAATTAACAACAGTGCGATAAGAATTCCGGGAACAAGCCCTGCAGCGAGTGCTTTTCCCACCGAAACATTTGCAATGGTTGCATAAATGATCATGAGGATACTCGGCGGGATAATAACTGCGAGGGTAGAAGAAGCAAGTGTAATGGCTGTGGCGTAGGCTAGCGGATAATTTCGTTTAACCATTTCTCTGATCTCAATGGGGCCAAGTCCGGCCACATCCGCCACGGAAGAACCACTCATTCCTGAAAACAAAACGCTTCCCATGATATTGACCGCCCCGAGGGACCCGGGAAGAAAACCAAGAACGGATTCAGAAAAATTGAAAATGCGGTGGGCAATGCCACCATGCGACATGGCTGACCCAGCGAGCATGAAGAGTGGAATGGCAACGAGCAGGTAACTGTCAAGGGCGCTATAAAATAACGTGGCGACGCTCATAAGCGGATAAAGGTCA
>JBBDXJ010000200.1:14627-23559 GCA_040902445.1 Cyclobacteriaceae bacterium
AAGGTCAAACACAGCCACGGAGATCACTATTCCAAGAATAAGACTAACTGAAACAGGCGTGTTCAGTGCAACGAGCAGGAAGAACAGGATGACAGTCAAATAGGTGGCTTTCATGATCGGAGATACAACCTTAAAGAAAGATGTTGTAAAAAAAATTGATCATTGTTCTTTGACAGTATATTCATTTGAATCAATAATTTCTGCGGGATCAAGACTTCTTAAAATACGGACAATGTCCTGGATCAGGCGAATGGAAGTAAGGGCAAAACCAACCGGAAGCGCTGCGGTAAAAAAATACATCGGGAACCTGAAACCCATTACGGATTTGTCCATTAGAATGTGCATCCACGTCAGGCGGGCACTCACGTATAAGAGAAAAAGACTAAACGCCAGGAATAATAGCTGGCTTGTTACGCGGATAAATTTGCGGCTCACGGGAAGCCTTGAAGCGATGAACGTAAGCCTCACGTGCTGATTATCCTTCGTGGCTGCGGATATCCCTATCAAGCAAAGCCAGATAAAAAGGTATTTGCCGAGCTCATCCGCAAATACGACCTGAAAATTTACGTATCGGGCAAGAATACCAAGCAAAACGTCTGCAAGAAGCATAACTGTGAATATCCAGAGAAGGAAACCTTCAGCACGATCTGTTATCGCGCGAAGCCTGGAACCCGCAGAGGAGAGATCGAACCTCATCAATCAAAGATGTCAATATTTTTCCAATTCAGCCAAAAAAGCGTCGAGGAAAGGCTTGCCGAAAATTTTTTCGTATTTGCGCCATACGGGCGCCACAGTCGTGCGGAACCTGGCTTTTTCCGCAGCATCAAGATAGTGGATCTGCATGCCCTCCTCTGAAATTTTTTTCCTTAACTCTATGGTATTTTGTTTCAGGAGGTTTTCTTCAAAGGAGACAGAGGCGACAGCAATTTTCTGAATTAGCTGCCGGTCTTCTTCGCGGAGTTGCCTCCACCACCCCAGATTTACCAGCACTACCTCGAGGTCTATAGAGTAATCCCAGATGGTCATGTATTTTTGCGCCTCAAATAACTTTGACGTGTAAATGACGTCTTCCGCATTTTCCTGGCCATCAATGGTCTTTAACTGCAGGCCATTGTAAACTTCTCCCCAGGCCATAGGTACAGGGTTGGCAGACATGGCTTTCATGTTGTCTGCATAAAGCGGATTATTCATCACACGCAACTTCAAACCCCGCATATCATCAATGGTTTGAACAGGCGCCTTGCTGTTCGTGAGTTGCCGGAAACCCCGTGGCCACCAGGCGATGATGTTGAGATTTTTATCGTTCAATTCTGAATTAATACTGTCAAGGGTCGGGCTTTTGCTTTTTGTAAGTGCCGTAACCTGCTCTATGTCGCGAAACAAAAATGGAAGGCTTACTATGGATGTTTTCGGAACCAGGTTCGCAAGATAGGCGGTGGAAGTAATGTGCATTTCGATACTTCCCTGCTGGCACATTTCGATCTCTGCCTCGCCTTTGCCTCCTGAAAGAACACCTGAATGAAAAACTTTTGTTTCGATGCGTTGCTCACTTGCCTGCTGGATCTCTTTTGCGAGGTAATGGGCACCGACAGTCACAATATCTGAGGGTGCATTTACCACCGAGATCTTGATACTGGTTGTTTGCGTGTCACCTGTTGTACTACCACACTTTAAAAGAACCAGCGCAACGAAGATGTTCAGTGCAACTACACACTTCCTGTAAAGTGTGCCCGGCCAGAGACTATTTTGTTGGCAAGTGTTCGCTATAATTTTACTAATCTCCATAAGCATGGATTGTGGGTTGCATTTTCTTATCTGATACCTGGTATTCAATATTGCCTTTTTTAATTACAGCAATGACTTTTCGAAGTGCGGCAAGATCCTCCAGTGGATTTCCTTCCAGGGCAATAATGTCTGCGCGTTTACCCGCCTCCAGGCTACCGGTTTCACTTTCTATTCCGCAGATTTTAGCGCCGTGAATAGTAGCCGCCTGCAGCGCTTCCATGTTAGTGGCTCCAAGTGCGGAGAGGTAAGCAATATCTTCAGCAAGATCCCCGTGCATGCCGTCTGTACCAACGGCGAATGCGATTCCGGCCTGGATCGTTGACGCCATGGACGCAAACATTTGATCTTTTTCATTCAAATGTCCCTGGATAAGAGCATGAGGAAGTTTTCGTACCCGTTCTTCAGAAAGCACTGCTCCAGGAGTAAGTACGAGAGCCGTATTGGAATTTGCCAGCCTTTCTGTCTGTTCCTTTGTGATCTGATAAGCGTGTTCAACTGTATCGAGTCCGAATTCGATTGCCCAATCCAGGCCCGGACCTCCAACACAATGAGAAGCGATTCGCAAACCCGCACGATGAGATTCTTCAATAGCAAATTTGATCTCTTCGCGCGTTAAATACGCCGGAAGGTTACCATTACCTTTTAATGTTCCCGTTATGTATATCTTGATAAGGTCGGCGCCGCGTGAAATATTTTCTTTGATCGCCTTTGTGATCTCATCAGGACCCTGGAACGGATAACCCACAAATCCATGCCCATGCGGAGCGCGGATCCCCCTTGTAGCAACCAGTAGCCTGGGGGCAGTCACTTCACCTTTTTCTTCTGCTTCGCGGCATGCAACATCCAGAAACTCCTTGTCTCCAAGACAACGACAAGTAGTGACACCAGCCATCAGGTCTCTCCGCATCATGGAAGTAGCCCTGAGCGTCAGGACGGGAATGTCGTCGGACATATGATCGAGGTAATTCTCCAGGGATCCATCCATTGAAAGATGTGTATGACTATCGATCAGGCCGGGAAGCAGTGTCGCATGCGGCCAGTCAATTACCTGGGCCGCGGAGGGGGCGAACAGTTCGCCGGCGGGACCTATCGCACGGATAATTCCACCCTCAACCAGAATGGCCCCATCCCGGATTGCTTTTTTCATTATGCCGTCCCAAACATATCTCGCTTTAAGTATCGTTCTTCTTTTCACAATGAATTAACTTATTGCTTTCCGGAATCTCTGACATTCTTGTTGGCGAATTTTTCGACAACCTCCATTAATGCTGCTCCCTCGCGCTCTGACATTCCCATTTGCAAGGCGGCAGAAAAATAATCAGATGCCGCAGACGCGACAGCGGCCTTCATGCGTGCATTCGCAAGAGTTTTTTCCACGATCGACATGTCTTTACACATTTGTCCCAGCCCGCCCGGCGAAGGTGTTTTCTTCAGTACACTTTCTGACAATAGCCGGAAATAGTCACTGCCGGCAATGCCACTTGCCACTACCGAAGTTACCAACGAGGGATCCAATCCCAGCTTTTTCGCGAGTGCAATAACCTCCATAGTGGCGGCATGCGTAACACCTACCAATAACTGGTTGCAATGTTTAATAGCCTGACCCTGCCCAGGTTTGTTCCCCGCATGAACGATCTTTCCTATAACTTCGAGAATATGTCTGACTCGCCGGATTTGCTCATCGGGAGCTGCCGCGATCAGTGTAAGACTTTGTGACGCGATGCGGGCTTGCCCTCCAGTAAAGGGACAGTCAATAAATCCGGCATTTCTTTCTTTGCACTGTTGCGCGACCGATTCCAGCGTGTGCTGATTGATCGTGCTCATGCAAATGATTATTGACCGTGGTCCGCTTCCCGTCAGAATTCCATCGCTTCCCGAAATAACTTCAGTAACCTGGATATCATTCAGAACGAGGACTATCATAACCTCTGCGTGCATGGCAATTTCCGCAGGACTGCGAACGGCGGTACCACCCGCCGAAGCCAATTCTTTTATTGAGTCGGGGTTTACATCATAGCCAAAAATTTTATGACCTGCGTTGATAAAGGCTTTCGCCGCTGTAAGGCCTATGCGGCCAAGTCCGATAATTCCAACAGGTTCAGACATTATTTTTTAAGGATACTGACACTCATTTCAATATCCTTAATCTAGCGGAATTTTCACTTGCCACCAAATTTGTGAATAGTGAATGGTGGTGTGCCTGCTTCCCCGGGGCTCTGATCGTTGTTCTGAAGCATTGCGTTAAAAATAATCATTCAGCGTTCTTTTCAGGAGTAAAAGTTAAGAGCAATGGTACAAGTGATCAGTGGCACGAGTCAATTCACAACTCACTATTCACCACTCACAACAATCATTGTCAAAAAGTCATGAATTCGTTATATTTGTTCATAACCGACTTTTGAAAAATGATAATCAGCCAAACAAAATGTGTTGCATGCGGAAATTGCGTTGCCATCTGTCCGATGGGTGCCATTTATGTAGATCAGGCCATAAACCGCGCGAGGATTAATGATGACGCTTGTGTTGAATGCGGGACTTGTTACAGGGGAATGAGCACTGAAAATCTCAATCCGGTTTTTGTTCGGACTATCCGGAAAGCTGCGAAATTTTTCCGGTTCAGGTTCGAACCCGAGCCGGATGTTTGTCCTACAGGGGCTTTCGAAATGAACGAACTGGAAATGCCGCGGCTTATCAGGCAAATTTTCTCTGACCCAGTGGTCGAGCATAAATCTACAGGCATCAAGGGCAGGGGCACAGAAGAAGTGAAGACCAATGATGTGTCGTTACGTGTCAATGCAGGTGAGGTAGGGTATACAATTGAATTTGGAAGGCCGGGTGTTGGAGTGCGGTTTTCGGATATTCAGGAAATGACACGGACGTTGGCTAAAGAAGGTGTAACCTTTGAAAAGAATAATCCGATCACGCATCTGATGACCAATACCAGCACCGGTGACTTACGTGCCGATATTCTCCAGGAGAAAATTCTCTCAGCGATCGTCGAGATTAAAACAACCATCAATGAGGTTGAACGTGTCCTTGAAATTGTCGAAGATGTAAATGAAAGGATTGACACCGTTATTGCCGTAGGCATTTCCACGCGTTGTGAAAATGGTGAAGACAAGATTTTGGGTCCGCTGCTGGATAATCTGGGGTATTATTATGCCAGAGCCAAAACCAACATGGGTCTTGGGCGCGTGACAAATAAAATCGAACTTAAAGCTGTTGAAGCAGTTGCATGACAAATACCCTACATCGATATGGTCATTCGGATAGTTTCTATGATGACTATATTATCTTTGCCATCCCCTCGAAGGGGAAAAATGATGAGAACTGCGTTCCCAAACTAAAAGAATTTCTGAGGATCTGCGCAAAATATGACCCGTCCAACATGGGCAATGGAAACCGCGGAAGTATTGCACCGGAAAGAAATCTGGGACCTGCCGCACATTGGAAGCGCAATACAA
The DNA here is from genome assembly GCA_040902445.1 of Cyclobacteriaceae bacterium. GTDB lineage: Bacteria > Bacteroidota > Bacteroidia > Cytophagales > Cyclobacteriaceae > Chryseosolibacter. The sequence goes on from JBBDXJ010000200.1 coordinate 19,877, forward strand.
AACCCGACTGGGAAAAAGTAATTGAAGGTGTTACCAAACCCGGAACGGTGTCGGCGGTTTTTACATCGGAGGAACAGGCACACGCCTGCTTAAAAGAAGTTATCGCTGCGGATTTTGGAATTTCAGTGAACATGAGTACTTCTGTTGAGAACGCAAAATGCGCCGCGGAAACCTGCGGGATCAAACGGCATAGTGTTGAATATGCTCTGGCTTTCAACGACCCTCACGATCACCTTCCCAATTCACAGATCCTGCAGCTGTCTACTATGTGCGGACACGGAATGGTTTCCTTCAATATGGCGAGGAAGATGCTCGACATGGTTCGCGAGGGACGGCGCACAACTCAGCAGGCAGTGACGACGCTGACCCGGCTTTGCCCGTGTGGAGTTTATAATCCCGAACGCGCGAAACGGTTATTGGAAGATGCGTGCAGGGAACAGAGGTGAGATTGTGAGTTGTGAGTGGTGAGTAGTGAGTAGTGAGTAGTGAGCTAGTGCGGATATATAGTTTTGTTTTCTATCGCTGGGTTTGCTGCCAGCACTTTTTGTGAATGGTGAATAGTGAATGCGTTCGTGCGATGTATAATTCTGCTTCTATAGCCGGGTGACTTGCCATCATTCTGTAATTGGTGAATAACTGATCATTCACAACTCACTGAAGTGCCCGGGCATGTGCGTGGCTGCATTCACTCATCACTTCCATATAACATGCCATCCAATCTCCGAAAGTTGGTGCTCCGAAGCCGCGGAGTCCCTGAGACAGGAGACTCTGCGGAGACAACTAAGTGCCGGGCATGTGCGCGGCTGCATTCATTCACCACTCACTATTCCACCTCAAAATACAATTTCGGACCGAGTTTTGGATCGCCATTGTCCTTTGAATAGAACGAAGCATTCACCGCCCCAAGGGGCTTGATGGCAAGTCCCGGAGTTTTTCCGTCGATAAGGCGTTGAAGTACGGGTTTTGATATCGTGAAAAGTACTTTTCTGTTTTGATTCCAGGTTACGCTGTCGTCAATGATCATTTGTGTATTGAGGACATCTTCTATGACCTGATCTCCTTTCAGCTTTTCAAAGGTGATGGTTTTTTCATCCCACTTCGGATCGCCGCCAAGAATCTCGGTGATTCGCACCATGCCAAAGTCCTTTTTGAAATCAGGAGAGCGCTGAACGCTATAGGGCGACAGTTCTAATAAACCAGCGCTCTTGACTTTTTTTCCTTTAATGGCGCTGAAGTCCCACCTCAAGATAACGATCTGTGTGCCGCTCACCGTCAGCAGTGTTGTGTACGCGCCGGATTCTCCGCGCGTATGCCAGTCGTTAAAATTCCGATCCGTGAACTGCGTATCGATCATGGCATCCTGGGAAACGTCAGCAAACATCGAGAAACCAGCGGGATCCACCAAGGGGGGATGGTAGGGCAAAGGCGTGCCGAGGTCTTTTTCTATTGCGTTCCGGTTGACAACATCGACTTTGAAATAATCGAAGTCGATGCGATATTTTTTAAAACCCCAGTCCATAAGTGCGAGATGGCTGTTGATCGAGTCTCCCATACGTGTTTCAAAATCGCGGGTTGTCATACTGATCGTATGCCAGTTTACAGTATCAGGGATGTCGAATTCCATAAGGTGTGAATGAAAATCCGTTGTGCGCTGATGATTAAAGTGCAGGTTAACCCTCCTTGGCGCATGGCTTACACGGATACGGGCTTCCACGCGGAGTTCATATTCAGGTTGTATGAGTTTTTTCATATCAAGACCTGTGATGCGGTGGCGGGTTAACGCCCACCAAATGCCAAGCTTGTCTTTTGTTGCATCGACATAGAGGGTTGCGATACCATTCTTTTGCTTGAAGTCGATTGTGGCTCCTCCGTCGCCGGTTATGAACACCCAGCCTTTGGGAGTTCCGGTGCCATCAAAGTTGTCAATATATTGGGCTGAAGCCGGGCTGAAGGCAAAAGTCAGCGTTACAATAAAGATCAGTATCCTGGGTAGCTCCATGTTAGGTGTTTGCATTTGGTCGATTATTGTGAGATTATTCTTTTGCTGACAAAAAAGCTTGTCAGAATAAAGATAAAAATTTCAAACATTTAATTAAGGTTTTTAACGATGAGAAGACGCTCCACTGCTGTTATCCTGGATTAACCGGCGAATTTATATTCACGGTCGCTGGGATGCTCCTTATCCATATATTCTATATTTTATTACCTTTACTTTTTATACAACCCCCAACTAAATGTTCCTTGCGAAGATTAAAAGAAGAGAGTCAGGAATTTTACTTTATGGAATTACCCCGCCAAAAGCACAAACCTCAGGGGAGAAGGTTGGGGAAATAGCCGAGAAATCCCTGAATATACTTTGTTCTCTGGACATAGATGCATTAGTTGTTTATGATGTGCAGGACGAAGCAGAGAGAACTACCGAAGAAAGGCCATTCCCGTTCACGAGCGCACTTGATCCGTTTGAGTTCGCCAGCCAATATTTACAACGTCTTTTTATTCCGAAAATAATCTACCGGCCGGCGGGAAAATTTACAAAAGAAGAGTTATCGCAGTGGCTTGAGGGTTTGAAGACTCATGGGTTGTATCCTGTGTTTGTGGGCTTACCTTCGCCGGATTTTATTCCAAAAACAAGCCTGAAGGAAGCGTATGCGATCTGGAGGGAAGACCATGGGGACTACTCCGTGATTGGAGCCGTCACCATTCCTGAAAGGCATGCCATTCTAAAAGATGAAGACATCAGGATCCTGGACAAAGTAGATTCCGGAGTCTCTTATTTTATATCGCAATGTATATTTAATGTAGAGTTCACAAAACAAATTCTGGAAGACCTCGTGGTCGCCTGTCAGAAAAAGAACCGGGAAATTCCCACCATTATTTTTACGCTTACTATATGCGGCTCTGTTAAAACACTTCACTTCATGGAGTGGCTGGGTATTCACGTTCCTGAGGATATAAAAGAAGAACTAAAGAAATGTTCGAACGCTGTTACGCGATCAGTTGAGATTGCAACTGCAATTGCTAAAGACCTCATCCGATTCTGCCAGGAAAGATCTATTCCCTTCGGATTCAATATTGAAAGCGTCGCAACCCGTAAAGATGAAGTTGATGCTTCTCTTGAACTGTTAAATACCATCGCGGGATTGTTAAGAGCAAGTGGCTTGCGCAACAAAGAAAAAAAAGGTAGCGTGAATCCCATGTCCGAGATTGCTCCTTTATCAAAAAAGACCGCAAGTTTGCAACCTTAGTTACTGTCTTCGACTTTTCGGCCGAAAAGCGCTGGTCACAGGTGACTCAATTTCATAGCTTCCTCATAAACAATAATCATTCATAGGCGACTCTGCTCAACGTTTATGGTTTTAGAACGATGGTGCTTCGAAGCCGCAGCGTCTCCGCCGGCTGGCTGAAGACACTGCGGGGAGGTTCAATACGTGCAAGCTGATCGTACCCAACCAACGTATTTTGCGCTGTTTCCCCGGAGTCTCCGGTCTCCAGGACTCCGGGGTTTGTGGATGCGACGAGTTCCAATTGCAAGCTTTCTTTATCATTTGTATGTAAAAGTTGCGGTTCGTCTGATATTTCCTCAGGAAATTTTTCCGATGAATATTTGCTAATAATACGTTTATATGTATATTTAAGTAAATTATATATATAGGATGTTATCGAACGAATTTATCCGCGGCACA
>JBBDXJ010000201.1:0-19724 GCA_040902445.1 Cyclobacteriaceae bacterium
AACGAACCATTCGACCTCCGAAGCCTCAGAGTCCTCCGCGAGGCGCGAGTGACTCCGAGGGGGATTATTCGTACTTCGTACCTCTTACTCGTCCCGCAAACACTGGGTCGGATTTACTCTGGATGCACGTACCGCCTGAGTTCCCACCGTTAGCCATGCGATAAACAATGCGATAAGTCCCGAGCCAATAAAATACCACCACTGCAATGGGATCTTGTATGAGAAATTGTCCAGCCATTGTTTGGTAAGAAAATAACTGAAGGGAAGTGCGATGAGAATGGCAATAAACACGAGTTTGGTAAAATCACCGGAGAGCAGATAAACGATCCGAAGCTCGCTGGAGCCGAGCACTTTTCTGATACCGATTTCCTTGCGCCGTCTTTCCGCAGTAAACGCAGCAAGACCGAACAATCCCAGGCAGGAAATAAGAATCGCAATTCCAGCAAAGTATCTTGACAGAACGGAAACACGCATTTCCGCCCCGTATTGAGCCTGGTAATCCTCGTCCAGGAAACGGTAGTCAAACGAAAAGCCGGGGTTGTATGCCTGATAAAATTTTTGCAGTTCATTTATAGTGGCAGTTTCCTTTCCCGCCGCGATCTTCACCATGATCTTTTCGGTATACTGGGGCTTCAGCACGAAAAACATCGGGCTGACGTCCGACCTAAGGGATTCAAAGTGAAAATTCTTAACTACTCCTATAATCTCCAGCTTGTAATCCTCACCGAGGATGACTTCTTTTCCGATGGGATCTTTAAGTCCCATAGCGTTTATAGCTGCCTCATTGAATATTACCCGCGATGTGTCGCCGCCGAATTCTCGTGAAAAACTCCGTCCTTGTACGATCTCCACGTCCATCATTTCAATGAGGTCAAAGTTCACCGGACGGATTGCAAAAGGTGTTCTCTGTTCAGGGTCCTTTCCTTCCCATTTCAGGCTCGTTGTATTCCCACCACCTACCATACCCCTTTCAGAAATACTCGAAGCCTGAATAACGCCTGGAATTTTTTCCAATTCATTGAGAAAAGTTTCGAGACTCGTTTTCACCTTTCCCTCAAGGGGGAAATAGATCACATTATCCTTGTTATAGCCGAGGTTTTTTGTTTGCACAAATTGTATCTGGCGATAAATAACCAATACGGATACGATCAGGATAACGGATAAAGTAAATTGAAATACCACCAACCCCTTCCGCGCCCACAATTCTCCGAATGATGTACTTAGTTTTCCCTTTAATACCGTGGCAGGATTAAATCCAGAAAGATACAGGGCAGGGTAGCTTCCGGAAATCAATCCGGTGACCATAACGATCGCCAGCAGGGACAAAATAAAGTTCGTATCGAAATTTAATGCGAGGTTCTTTCCAGTGATGGTATTGAATTGAGGGAGGAACAGGTCCACTATAAGTATAGCCACAGCCAGCGATAAAAAGGTCATGAACATCGATTCTGCGAGATATTGACCAATGAGCGTCGTTCTTCGCGCACCGATTGCCTTTTTTATTCCGACCTCCTTTATTCTTCTGGAAGCTTTGGCCGTGGAGAGATTCATAAAATTGATACACGCGATGATCAGGATAAATACGGCGATGATTGAGAACAGGGTTACATATTCTATCCTTCCCCCTGATTGCACGCCATTTTCATAATTACCATGGAGGTAGCTATCCGAAAATCTCGGTAACAACAATGTGCGATGTCTGTCCTCGCATTTGGTCGCAATATATCCTGCCATCTTTTTGCGAAAATCCTCAATGCTTGCCGCTTCTTTCAGAACGATGAAAGTATGGGGTCCCATGCTTCTCCAGTCTTTCACTTCAGGGTCGGAATCGGTTAAGATCCCGTAAGGCAATACAAAGTCAAAATACTCGGAAGAGTTTGCAGGCAGGTTGCGAAATACACCGGAAACCTTGTAGAGTTCATCATGTTGAAATGCGACGGTTCTACCGATAACATTGTCGGTGGTACTGAATAGTTTTATCGCTAACGCCTCGGAGATTACCATAGAACTTTTATCAGACAGTACCTGGTTTTTATTTCCATGCCTCAGGTTGTACGAAAAGACGTTGAAGAAATCTTCGCTGGCGTATTTTCCGTTTGCCTTTACGGCATTGTCGTTCACCGAAAGCGTTTTATTGTTAAACCAGAAAGTGGGGGTGGCTTCCACGGCGTATTCAATCTCGGGCATTTCATCTTTTAGTGACTCAGCCAATAACCATGGCGTGGAATCTGTTACGCGAATATTTCCAGTATGCTGCTGACTCTCAAGCACCTGATAAAGACGGCTGCCATTTTTATGGAATTTGTCCATATTCAATTCATCGGTCACCCAGAGATAGATCAATAAAGTACAGGCCAGCCCTGTGGATAAGCCGATCAGGTTTATAAAGAAAGTAGTTTTGAAACGTTTGATGTTTCTGAAGATTAATAAAAGGTTGTGACGTAACATTCGTGGTTTGTTATTAATTGTTATTACTGTTGTCGTTTCGGGCTGTTTGCCTTTGGCCGTTAGCCCGCGCTTTCGATCTTGACGATTCGTTTTTGTAACACTTGATCCTGATCCGACCAATACCTAATACCCAATACCCAATACCCAATCCCTACTTAAGCAGAAATGCGAAAACTTCTTCCATAAACACCTTACTGTCTTTACCCCAATACTTTGAGTCGGAGGGGCCGGTGCCGCTGAACCTTACTCCGTCGGGCCCGCCCATGAGCAATCCCGACATGCCATCGCTCATCACGATCAGTTTGCCATTTCCCGGGAGGTTTGTGTAAGCGCTGTGAACGTAATTGCCTTCGTCATTTACTTTGCTGATCACAGTACCCCCTTTGATGGAGCGTCCACCACTGTACGGTAGTTCTCTTTTATCAGCGCAAATCTCACTTTTCTCTGCGATGGCGCCGCAATTATGTCGTACGGGCGCGTCTTCCGTTAACGACATACCGAACGGTGTAATTACATCGTTAATTCCAATGGTTTTCAGTGGAGTTCTCCTTTCCTCATCAAAAATGAGTAGCATGGAACCACCGGCGCGGAGATATTTAACGATCGCTTTTTTTTCATTTTCAGTCAGGGGTTTCGTCAGTGAAAAAAGCACCAGCGCCTCTTTATCCTTCAAACTGGCATCGTTGAGTTCGGCTTCGTTAACGCTCACCACAGCGCTGGCTGATTGTGGCAGCAAACCATTAAAGACCTCGGCATTCCTGGCATTTTGCCCGTGGAAGGTATCAAAGACCAGCGTCTTTTTCTGCTGGGCGATGGAGGACTGAACAGGGACGATCAGCGCAATTGCGATCATGAACCTGATGATTAGCATTGTTGAAGGTTTTGTTTTCATGTATTGTGTTTATGATTCTTTTCATTTTCAATTAACTTTCAAATTGGAACGGGTCGTACTCCGAAGCGGCTCGGCGACCCTCGCCCCGCCGCTAATGAATGATTCATTCATCTCTCAAACATTTTACCGGATTTACTCTCGCTGCTTTGATCGCCTGCGCTCCGACCGTTAACCACGCGATGAACAACGCGAGGAGACCACTTCCTACAAAATACCACCACTCAAGTGAGATCTTAAAAGCAAAACTATCAAGCCACTGTTTCGCGATGAGAAAGCTTACCGGTAGAGCAATGATGATCGATATTAAAACTATTTTCGTAAAGTCGACCGACAGTAGATACACGATACCAGTAACGCTTGAGCCCAGGACTTTTCTCACCCCGATCTCTTTGATTCTTCTCTCGGCTGTGAAGGATGCTAACCCAAATAAACCCAGACATGAAATAGTAATCGCAACTCCGGCAAAGTATTTGGAAAGAGATGCCACTTTTAGTTCTGCGGCGTATTGTGCCTGAAACGCTTCATCCAGGAATTTGTACTTGAAAACGTATCCGGGGTTAAATGATTTATAGAATTTCTCAAGATTTTGAATTGTTGTTTTTTCCATTCCCCCTTTGATCTTGACAAGAATGGTCATGGCATAATAGGGGGATAAAATGAACCGGTGCGGTTTAGCTGCTTCGTGAATGGATTGAATGAAATTTTTTACCACGCCTACAATTTTATAACCGGAGGGAAGTATTTTTCCCACCGGATCTTTTATGCCCAGGTATTCAATGGCAGCTTCATTATAAATGAATTGTAACGTATCTGAACCAAAGTTCCTGGAAAAACTCCGGCCTTCCCTGATCTCAATTCCCAATGTTTCAATGAAGTCATAGTTTACTTGCGTGATATACATATCAAACTGGATATTCTCTCTTCTGCCAAAAACAAAATTGTCCAGCATACTTGACGCATTGACTACCCCGGGCATTTGTTTTATTTCGTACAAAAAAGCTTCCGGATTTTTGACGATCATTCCACTAGTCTCAAAATAAAGCAGGTTGTCCTTTTCATAACCGAGATCCTTTGTTTGTATAAGATCTATCTGTCTGGAAACAACAAAGAGCGCAACAATGAAGATGACCGAGACCGAAAACTGGAAGATCACCAATCCCTTTCGTACCCATAATTCTCCCATGGACGTATTAAACTGACCCTTCAGTACTTTCGCGGTATTAATCCCGGACAGATGCATTGCAGGATAGCTTCCGGCCACTAGTCCGGTAAACAATGTAATCGACAGGAATGTCGTGATAATGGGTCTATCAAAATTCATAACAAGATCTTTTCCTGTAATTGAATTAAACTGAGGCAGAAAAAGATCAACCACCAGGATCGCCAGGAAGAGGGATAGGAAACTCATCAACAGGGATTCCCCCAGGTATTGGAAGATGAGGGTTGTTCGTTTTGCTCCGATTACTTTTTTTATTCCGATCTCCTTCATTCGTCTCGAAGCTTTTGCCGTCGAGAGGTTCATGAAGTTGACGCAGGCAATCAGCAGGATAAAGGCAGCAATGATTGAAAACAGTTTTATATATTCTATTCTGCCGCCGGAAACTTTGCCGTTCTCATATTTTCCGAATAGATATTTGTCCGCAAACGGTCTTAGGAACAAGGTGCGGTGGCTTAAATTGCCGCTTTTACTTTCCAGAAAGCCCCCCAACTTGTCGTTGAATTGATCAATATCTGTTCCTTCCTTTGTGGTCACATAGGTGAGGAACGGCGCGACGTTCCCCCAATCCAGGGTTTTCTTATTAAAATTCATGATGTCGCTGAAGGCCTCGAAGGATAATATGATGTCGAATTGTTCCGACGAATTGATTGGCAGGTCTTTAAAAACTCCGGTAATGGTGACGCGTTTTTTCAGTGTTTGCATTTGATACTCGAGATCTTTTCCAACAATATCGGAGATGTCTGAAAACAAACGTTTTGCAATTCGCTCGGATAGTACCACTGAGTTTTTATCTGCAAGAACCTCGCTGGCGTTTCCGTTGATAAGACCATAAGAAAACATACTAAAGAAGTCTTTACCAACATATTTGCCTACACCTTCAACATGTGTGTTATTCGCCGTAAGCGTAAATGCAGAAAAGAAATGGGGTGGTGTAACTGTTACAGCGCTTTCGATCTCCGGCAACTCTGCGGCGAGTACTTCTGCTAGAAAAAGTTGGGTCTGACTCCTGGTCTCAACACCTTTTGTTGTTGTTGAATTTTCCATCACCTGAAATAGCCGGCCGTCTTTTTCGTGATACCGGTCGAAAGTCCATTCGTCTGCAACCCACAGATAGATCAGCAACGTACAGGCTATTCCTGTTGATAACCCGATCAGGTTAATGAAGAACGTTGTTTTGAAACGTTTGAAGTTGCGGTAGATGAGGAGGAGAGTGTGGCGGAACATTAGTTGCTGGTTTTTGGTTTTTCGTTATTGGCAGATCCGGGTATCTCGACGTTCACGTGCTTGCGAAATTTATCATTGACATAATTAATTATTTTCAAACCTTTCAGACCTTTCAAACCTTTCAGACTTTTCAACTCACTCATTCCTCAAACACCTCACCGGATTCACCCTCGCGGCCTTGAACGCCTGCGTGCCGACCGTCAACAAAGCGATGACCATCGCTGTGACCCCGGCACTCATAAAGTACCACCATTCCAGAGCGATCCTAAACTCGAACCCTTCAAGCCACAACTGCGTCATGAGATAGCTCAGTGGTAAAGCGATTATTATTGCCACAAGGGCAAGTTTTGTAAAGTCTGACGATAAGAGATAGATAATACCAAGTTCACTTGAGCCGAGCACTTTACGGATTCCTATTTCCTTAAATCTTCTTTCAGCAGAAAATGCGGCCAATCCTAACAGTCCCAAACAGGAGATGAGAATGGCCAGGCCTGCAAAATATTTCGACAGGGCCGCTACCCGCTGTTCAGCTGCATACAGTGCTTTGTACTCTTCGTCCAGGAATTCGAACGTGAAGGGAAAGCCGGGATTGAATTTCCTGTACAACTGTTCGATCCTGGCGATTGTTTCTTGTTCTTGTCCAGCAGAGATTTTGCCCATCACCAAATAAGTATTGTCGGCATCCAATCTGAAAAATGCGGGATTGATCTTCTTATGCAGTGATTCAAAATGAAAATTTTTTATAACTCCAACGATTTGTCTGTCTTTGCCCCATAGTTTAACTGTTTTTCCAATGGGATCTTTCAGCCCCATGAATGCGATCCCTGCTTCATTAAAGATTATTTTTGCTGTGTCGGTGCTATAGGCCTTTGAAAACGTTCTTCCTGTCGCCATTTCCATTCCAAGCGTTTCTATCATGCCGTAGTTCACAGTAAAGTTTTCAAATTCAGTTCTGTCGTCGGGATCCTTTCCTTCCCAGTAAATACCATTGGTTCCGCTATTGTGGCCCGTCATGTCGTTGCTGGTACTGGATGCATTGACAATTCCCGGTAAATTTTTCATCTCATTCAGGAAAGACTCCTGATGAACAGTTTTACTTAGTTCTCCTACCAGGGGGAAGTATATCATATTGTCTTTGTCATAGCCCAGGTACTTGGACTGAACGAATTCAACCTGTTTATAAACCACAAGGACTGATACAATTAAGATTACAGACAAGGCGAACTGGAAGATCACCAGCCCCTTTCGCGCCCACACCTCTCCAAATGATGTGTTGATTCTTCCTTTTAGCACCGACGCCGGGCTAAAACCTGAGATGAATAAGGCGGGGTAGCTGCCTGCAAGGATCCCGGTAAAAACAGCTATGGCGACAGCCGGGATAATAACTGCTTTTTCAAGATGCAGGACAAGGTCCTTGCCAGTAATAAGATTGAATTTCGGAAGAAATAAATCCACTATGAGGATGGCAGCCAGTAATGACAAAAAGCTCATTAACAGGGACTCTCCAAGGTACTGGAGAATCAGCGTCTTCCTGCCTGCACCGATTGCTTTTTTTATTCCCACTTCTTTTATTCTTCCCGATGCTTTTGCCGTGGAAAGATTCATAAAATTGATGCAGGCAATGATCAGGATAAAAACGGCGATTGTGGAAAATAATCTGACGTAGGTGATCCTTCCTCCGGACTGTACCCCGTTTTCATCGTACTTTCCATGCAGGTAGTGGTCCGAATACTTTTTCAGGAAGGGCGTGCGATGTGTGATGTTATTTTTGGATTTCACTTTGATATAGTCAGCGATCTTAGCATTGAAAGTATTTACATCGGCATTTGGTTTCAACAAAACAAAGGCGAAAGTTCCGGTGTTACCCCAATACTGAAGCCAGCTATTCCAATACCATTCCTTGGCTTTTTCAAAAGATCCTACAAAATCGAATTGCTCTGAAGAACTGGCAGGCACTTTTTTGAAAATGCCTGAGATCTGAAAAACCTCCTTGTGATCCAGCTCGACCGATTTTCCAACAACATCCTCTACCGTGTCGAATAACTTCAACGCCAGCTCATCACTGATTACGATAGAATTCTTGTCCGACAGAACCTGGTTTTCATTTCCCTGAACAAGTTCATATGAAAACATATTGAAAAAGTCCTTTCCGGCGAACCTGCCTGTAGCCTGCATGTTCTTTTCATCCACGGAAAGTGTGTAAGTATTCATGGGGGAAGAGTTTATTGCATATTCCACTTCTGGCATTTCTGCTGCAAGGGATTCACCCATAGGTCCTGGCGCTGTAAGGGCCGTCCAGATACCACCGTCAGTCAACCGGTGTTCCATCACTCGGTAAAGACGATCGTCCTTTACATGAAATTTGTCAACCTGCAATTCATCGTTTACCCACAGGTAGATCAGCAACGTGCACGCCAATCCCGAAGACAACCCGATCAGGTTGATGAAAAATGTTGTTTTGAAACGTTTGAAGTTTCTGTAGATGAGGAGGATGGTGTGTCGTAACATTTGTTGTTATTGGTTATTGGTAGATCAAGCTGTCGACTCAGATTCATTCTCATTTGGCAGACCCTGTGCAGATACCATAACTTTGAACTTAAAACTTTGAACCACTTTAAACTTCAAACTTCGGGATTCGAACCGGCAACCGGCAAACTGGCAACCTGTAACCGTTTCATTCGTCTCGCAAACACTTCGCCGGGTTCACTCTCGCCGCCTTCCACGCCTGCATCCCGACCGTTAGCCATGCAATGCCAAGTGCAATCAACCCGGCGCCGGAAAAATACCACCATTCCAGTTCAATCTTATATGCAAAGTTGTTAAGCCAAAAGTTTGTGCCGAAATAACTTAAAGGAACAGCGATGGCGATCGCCGCCAGCACTATCTTGTTGAAGTCGCCTGATAACAGGTAAACAATACCCAGCACGCTTGATCCCATTACCTTGCGTATCCCGATCTCCTTCAATCGCCTTTCCGCCGTGAAGGCGGCTAATCCGAATAACCCGAGACAGGATATGAGTATCGCCAGTCCCGCAAAATATTTTGAAAGTGTTGCCACCCTTTGTTCTGCTGAATACTGCGCCTGATATTCGGAATTGAGAAAACTGAAGTCAAAGGCATAGCCAGGATTAAATTTTTTGTAGAATTCCTGAATGTTTGCAATGGTTTCCTTCTCTTTTCCGGCTTGTATTTTTACCATCACCTTGCTGAATTCATGGCGTATCAGGCGGAAAAAAAATGGCGTGAGATCTTCATGAAAGGATTTGAAATGAAAATCTTTTGTGACGCCTATGATCTCGTATTTGTTTCCCCAAAGACCGAATTTTTCACCCACAGGATCTTTAAGTCCCATCATTTTGATGGCAGTCTCATTCAATATGATCGCTGCGGTATCGGAAGGAAAATCCCTGGAGAATCTGCGGCCTGCTGCCATTTCAATGCCCAACAGCTCAAGCATGTCATAATTAATTCCAAGGTGCCCGAACTGTACGATTACATCAGGGTCTATGCCTTCCCAATCAAAAGAGCCGACTGTGAAGCTTGTATGCCCTGCCACACTTCCCCACATACTGGAAGCGTGAACGACACCGGGAATCTTTTTCAACTCGTCGAGGAATGTTTCAAGTCTGTTTTCAACGGCTCCTTCTGTTTTGAAATAAATAACGTTGTCTTTGTTATAGCCCAAATGTTTTGTGTGAACATATTCCATTTGTTTATAGATCACCCATACAGATACAATAAAGATGATCGATAATGTAAATTGAAATATCACAAGTCCTTTTCGCGCCCACTGCTCGCCTGACGGAACATTGAATTTTCCCTTTAACACGAGGGCTGGGTTAAAACGTGAAAGATATAAGGCGGGATAGCTGCCGGAAAGCAATCCTGTAAATAAGGTGATGGCGGTAATGACAAGAATGAGGTTTCCGGTAAGAGGAAGGAAAAGGTGTTTGCCGGTGATTACATTGAATTGCGGCAGGAATATATCTACGATTAGAACAGCCAGGACCATGGATAAGAAGGACATCAAAAGTGATTCGCCGATATACTGGGCCATGAGCGTTTTCCTGGGAGCGCCCATAGCTTTTTTGATTCCGACCTCTTTAATTCTTCGCGAAGCCTTTGCGGTGGCCAGGTTCATGAAGTTAATGCAGGCAATGATCACAATGAAGATCGCTATGGCTGAAAAAAGTCTTACATAGGTAATGCGGCCGCCCACGACCATGCCGTTTTCATATTTTCCATACAGGTAGTTATCTGAATATGGTCTGACAAAAATCGTAAGAATGGAACCTGGATCTCTTTTCTTAATAAAGTTTTCAATTTTGGCATTAAACTGCGCCAGCTTGGTCGTTTCTTTTAATTGTAAATAAGTTATGGCATTGTGGTTGCCCCAATGAAGGTCATTTCCCAGTAGTTCCTTATACATTTCAAATGACGTTACAAAGTCGAATTGAACGGATGACTGGCGTGGAACGTCCTTAAAAATGCCTGTTATCATCACCTGTTGACTCATTGAGTGCGCCTGCCATTCAATCATTTTTCCAACGACATTTTCGGTTGTATTAAACAGCGCCATGGCCATTTCTTCCGACAAGACAATGGAATTTTTTTCAGCCAGTACCTGATCCTTGTCGCCACGCAGCAACGGATAGGAAAAAATTTTGAAAAAATCCTTTCCTGCAAATTGTCCCGCAGCATTGACATTTTTTCCCGGCATCGAAAGGATGAAAATGTCGCCTGCTCCGGAAGAGCCGACGGCATGCTCTACCTCAGGGAATTCAGCCGCCAGTGCCTCCGGAATGAGTCCAGGACCCTGCACAATTGTAGAAATTTGGTCTGATCTGTTCTGATTTGTCATCACCTGAAACAGCTGACTGTCCTTTTCATGGAATTTGTCCATACTGAGTTCGTCCGCCACCCAGAGATAAATAAAGATGGCACATGCAAGCCCCGACGACAACCCGATCAGGTTAATGAAGAACGTCGTTTTGAAACGTTTGTAGTTGCGGTAGATCAGCAGGAGGGTGTGTTGAAACATGTTTGTTAGTTGTTGGTTGTTAGTTGTTGGTTTCGTTGAAATTATTAATGTTCAGTAACATCGCCGATTTTCTTTGTCCTCCGCCGCAGTCCTTTTGCCCTAATCCCTAATCCCTTTATACCTTTATACCCTTATGCCTTTATACCCTTATGCCCCTATGTCCCCTATACCCCCACGTCTATTCCCCCCTCAACACCCTCGCCGGATTAATAAACCCTACCTTACCCGCCTGGTAGCTTACGGTGAGCATCCCGATCACGATGGCCAATACCCCGGAGGTTACAAAGACTATCCACGACAATTCAACATGATAGGCGAATCCGCTGAGCCAATGACTCATCCAGAACCAGGCTACCGGCACAGAGATGAAAAATGCAATGACTACGAGCAGCAGGAAATCACGCGAAGCTATGTAGAACAACCGGCTTACGGATGCGCCAAATATTTTGCGGATTCCGTACTCCTTGTTTTTTTGTTCCACTGTATAGGCTGCAAGTCCGAATAATCCCAAACAGGAGATAATGATCGCCAGTACGGAGAAGTACCGGAAGATGGTTCCGGTTTGGCTTTCCGACCGATAAAGATTGTCGAAGTCTTCGTTAAGGAAACTGTAGGAGAACAATTGGTCTGGATTGGCCGTTTTCCATTCCTTCTCAATATGCTCTACCGCTTCTACAGGATTACCCTCCAGCCGCACGAGCACATTGGAAAAGTCTTCTCTTTCAATATATAAAAGCAACGGTTCAATTTTGTCATGTACCGACTTGAAATGAAAATCCTTAACCACACCGATGACCGTGAATACTTCGTCATCGCCCGAACTGAGGCGCTCACCCAATGGATTCTCAAACCCAAGTACTTTCATAGCCTCTTCGTTGATGATAACGCTCAGTGTATCTCCGGGTGATGACTTCGAGAACGTCCTGCCCGAAAGCATTTGCATTTTCATCGTTTCGATATAATCGTAATCCACTCCCTGAACGTGAAACAAGACCACATCGTCTTCGCTTTTGCCCTTCCATTGTATTCCAGAAGTTGAATTCTCGACGGAGGAGGGATGCTGGCTGGTGGCGGAAACTCCTTTTATCTGCGAATACCCACCCAGTTGGGTTTTTAGGGCGCGGTAATTTTGCGCATTATGGATGAGCAGCATGTTGTCGCGTTCCCATCCCAGATTTTTATTTCTGATAAATTCCATCTGCGAGGAAATGACCATTGTCCCGCATATCATCACGATGGAGATGCTGAATTGCAGGACGACCAGCACTTTTCGGCAGAGACCTCCCGCTGCCTTGCCGCCGGCACCGCCTTTCAGCACATGAGCAGGTTGGAAGGAAGAAAGAAAGAGAGCAGGGTAGCTTCCAGCGAGAAGACCTGTCACCAGCGTCGCTGCCAGGCAAATGGGAATGATCCCGCGCGGGCTCAGGTTTGTATAATCGATTATCAGGGATTTTTGTGTCAGGGTATTGAACGGAGATAGCAACAGGTCAACCAGGAGGAGGGATATGCCCATCGCTACCAATGCCACCATCACCGATTCGCCAAGAAACTGAAACACCAGTTGATGCCTGAAGGCGCCAATGGTTTTTCGCAGGCCCACTTCTTTGGCTCTCTTTATAGCCCTCGCCGTTGACAGGTTCATGAAGTTGATGCAGGCGATCAAAAGAATAAATGCTGCAACAACAGAAAATATCCGCACGTATTGTTTGTTTCCTTTTCCGCCCAGGTCAGCTACGAAGCTCACTTCCCCCAGGTGTACATCCGATACCGGCTGCAGGTAAAGTTCGGTGATGGATTTTTCAATTTTCGTTTTCAGGAAGTGCTGGATCTTCGTGTTCAACGCTTCCGGGGAGGCGCCGGCGACAAGCTTCACATAGGTGTACAGCCCATTGCTCCCCCAGTTATCGCGAAATGCCTCAACTTCCAAAAGTCTTTGCGCCATCGGCATCATAAAGTTGAACTGGAGATGTGTGTTCTGGGGAATATTTTTGATGACACCTGTCACCAGCAGCTCCCGTTCACGGTTTACTTTCAAGGTTTTGCCGACTGCTTCGTCGCTTCCGAATAATTTCTCTGCCAGTTCCTCGGTAAGAATTACTGAATTTATCCCCTTCAAAGCTGTAGCCGTATCTCCCTTTAGAAAAGGAAAATCGAACATGCGCAGAAAATCCTGGTCGACGTAAATGCCCCGGTCGTCGAACCTGGCCTCCCCATGCTGAAAGGCGTTCCATCCAAAGTGCACGCGCGTTGCCTGCTGTACTTCCGGGAATTCCGTCTTCAAGGCATCGGACAAAGGACCGGGGGTGACGGCGACGGGAAAAACCGGTTGGCCTGAATAGAACTGGTTTTCCACTACCCTGTAGAGGTCCTTTTCCTGGCTATGAAACCTGTCGTAGCTCGTTTCATCCAGCACGTACAACAGGATGAGGATTACAGTAGCCATACCGGTAGCCAGTCCGAAAATGTTCAGCAACGAATAGAATTTCTGCCGGGTAAACTTCCTGAAGGAGATCTTGATGTAGTTCCAGTACATACAGTTCAAGAGGTAAGTGGAAAATAAGGTAAACCAGCGAATGACCGCAACATTAATTTCGTTTGATGCCGTAGTGCCATTCAGATGCCACCCGTGAAAAGGCCCCAGAAGCCGTTTTTGCGCACTTTTTGGCCGCTCAGGTTTCTAACTGTCCATTATTAGAAATAAAACTGTCCATCCATGGACAGTATTTCGCCGCTGGAGGTTATTTTGAGCGACTCAATCAACCATGGCTAAATCCCCCGGTACCATCTTGCTTGTCGACGACGATGAATTCGTGTTGTTGTCTATCAAAGTATTGCTGGAGCCTCATTTTTATTCTGTTCAAACGACGAGTAATCCAGAGCGGATTCCCGCCCTTTTTGGCCGGGAGCAATTTGATGTTGTCGTGCTTGACATGAACTTCAGACAAGGAGACACGAGTGGAAACCAGGGAAGATTCTGGTTAAAGAAGATCCTGACCCTCAGCCCGGAAACCCAGGTCATCCTGCTTACCGCATACGCGGATGTACATGTGGCGGTTGAATCTATAAAGGAAGGGGCGCTCGACTTTATCGTGAAGCCCTGGCAGAATGAGAAACTTTTGTCGACGGTGAAAACTGCGAACCTCGTAAGCCAGGAAAAGAAAAAAGTGAAACAGCTCAGGTCGCAGCAGCGATCCCTCGTCTCCAGCATTGAACGCAACTATGAACCCCTGATCGGCGGCTCAGAAAGCATCCAGGATATCCGAAGGACAATTGAAAAGATTGCGCCTACCGACGCGGAAGTTCTCATCCTGGGCGCCAATGGCACGGGCAAAGAAGTTATTGCCCACGAGATCCATCGCCATTCAAAAAGAGCCGACGCCATTTTTATGGTGGTGGATGTGGGTGCCCTTACAGAAAATCTTTTTGAGAGCGAACTGTTCGGGCATCGCAAAGGAGCTTTTACCGATGCGCGCGAAGACCGTGTAGGAAGATTTGAAGCCGCGTCAGGAGGGACCCTGATGCTCGACGAGATCGGCAATTTGTCACTCTCGTTGCAGGTGAAATTGCTGACGGTGCTACAAAACAAAAAAATCGTCAGGTTGGGTAGCAATGACCCCATCGACGTTGACGTGCGCATCATCTGCGCTACCAACAGCAACCTCGAGGCTATGGTGCGCGAAGGCAGGTTCCGGGAAGACCTGCTTTACCGGATCAATACGGTGGAGATCAAAGTGCCTCCGCTGTTTGAACGACCAGAGGATATCCCTTTAATTGCAGATCACTTCCTGACCAGGTTTGCCCATAAATATCACAAACCGCACCTGAAGATCTCGGGAGAAGCGATGGGATGGCTTCAAAATTATTCCTGGCCGGGAAATATACGCGAATTGCAGCACGCGCTTGAAAGGGCAGTGATCATGAGCGAAGGATCGGAACTGAAACCGCAGGATTTTGGATCTTTGGAAAAACAGGTGGCTGGTGACTTCATGTTCGACCATCTCAACCTTTTGAAGCTGGAGGAGTGGGCGGTGAGAAAAGCCCTTGCAAAACACGGTGGCAATGTAAGCCAGGCAGCGGAAGAGTTGGGTTTATCACGCGGGGCGTTGTATCGCCGTATGGAACAATATGGTATTTAAAAACTTCAGATTTCAGGTTATCCTCAGGGTGATCATCCTCATATCGGGTATGACCCTGCTGGCATGGTGCCTCGTCAATGGCTATTATCTTAGGAGTGTTTACATAACAATTGCTATTGTTGTTCTGACGGTGGAATTTGTCTGGTACGTCGACCGCTTTAACCGCGATGTTAAATCCTATATGGTCAGCCTGCTCCATCGCGACTTCACTACACATTATCAATCCAGTGGAAGAAGCAAAAGTTTTGATGAACTGTATTCCATGTTGAACCGGATATCGGATGTTTTCAAAGCAATCAGCGCCGAGAAAGAAGTTCAGTTCCGTTACCTGGAATTACTGGTGGAACATTTGCGTGTTGGAATTCTCACCATAGATGACACGGGCGCCATTCAACTCGCTAACCAGGCATTAAAAAATCTGTTGCGCAAGGAGGTACTCATCAACCTGAGATCGCTTGAATCCTTTGATGCCCTGCTGGTGAATACTTTGAGGGATATACGAAGCGGTGAGACCCGTCTTATAAAACTGCGTGTGCACAACGAGCTTTTGCAACTCTCTATCCATGCGGCGGAGTTCAGGCTGGAAGAAAAGTACCATAAACTGATCTCCATCCAAAACATCCGCAATGAACTCGATGCGCGCGAAATGGAAGCCTGGCAAAAGCTGATCCGTGTACTGACCCACGAGATCATGAATTCGGTCTCTCCTCTTATTTCCCTGAGTGAAACAATGCATGGCCTGGTGAGTCAGCACCGCGATTCCATCCACACCGGCGACGCAGCTCTTTACAACGCCGTGGATAAGGGATTGGAAGCAATTAAAGTCAGGAGTGAGGGCCTTTATCATTTTACACAATCATATCGGAAACTGACCGGCATACCCAAACTGTCATTGAAGGAAACTAACCTGCGGGATATTTTTGACCGGGTTCTGGTATTGATGGATAATAAATTCAAAGAACATCGGATTACATTCAATGTATCGAATGCCGATATACGTGTCGTCGTAGATCCCGAACTCATGGAGCATGTCCTGATCAACTTAATATTGAATGCCGTTGACGCCCTCGCAGAGACTAAAGAGCCCAGTATCGATATCCGCAGTTTTCGCGATGAGAAGGGCAACGTGAATATTCATGTGCGCGATAATGGCGAAGGAATAGATGAGAGTACAGCTGAAAAGGTCTTTATTCCGTTCTTCACCACCCGCAAGAACGGTTCGGGCATCGGCCTGGCACTCACCAGGCAGATCCTGCAATTGCACCAGGCAGATATCCATTTTACAAGCGAGAAAGGTAAAGGAACGGAATTCGTCATTGTGTTGTAAGCTTGGAAACCATCTCCCTTGTACCCACTGCCATTTCAACCTTTCAAACCTCTCAACCTTTCAGACCTTTAGAACCCCTCACCCTTGCGCGCAACTTTTTGAAAGTTTGAGAACTTTCAAAAAGTCGTCCAACGCGCGTCCCTTTCAAGCCTGTATTATACCTGCCTTTATACCTGCATCTCACCTGCATTTCTACCTGCATTCAAACCTGTCTTTCGACCTGCCTTTAAACCTGCATTTCTACCTGCATTCAAACCTGTCTTTCGACCTGCCTCTATACCTGCATTCAACCTGCCTTTAAACCCGATAGCTATCGGATCCAACCACCAAACACTATATTTACTCTAAATCAAATATCAGCATGCCCGAAACTTACCCTTTCAAAGTTGGATTATTCAGCATTGGCCTTCAGGCTTATTGGGATCAGTTTGAAGGTTTGGAGAAACGATTACAGGGTTACACCAATATTGTTGAAAGTAAACTCAAAGACTTCGGCGCAGACGTTGTAAATGCAGGCATGGTGGACACACCTGAGAAGGCGCTACGTGCCGGCCATCTTATGCGCCAGGCCGATGTAGATATTATTTTTCTTTACGTCACCACCTATGCCCTGTCTTCAACTGTTCTTCCGGTGGTGCAACGGGCAAGGGTA
The DNA here is from genome assembly GCA_040902445.1 of Cyclobacteriaceae bacterium. Lineage (GTDB taxonomy): Bacteria > Bacteroidota > Bacteroidia > Cytophagales > Cyclobacteriaceae > Chryseosolibacter. The sequence goes on from JBBDXJ010000201.1 coordinate 16,940, forward strand.
CCGGTCGTCGTACTCAATTTATCACCTACGGAATCCATTGACTATACCGCATTTAATTCCCTGCAAAACAGAACGCAGATGACAGGGGAGTGGCTGGCGTATTGCTCCCCCTGTCCGGTACCTGAGATCGCCAATGTTTTCAGGAAAGCAAACATTTCTTTTTTTCAGGTAACGGGCTTGCTGGAGGGTGATACGGAAACCTGGAACGAGATCGGGGACTGGATGGACGCCGCACGGGTGGCCTATACCATGAGTCACAATCGCCTCGGTCTGATGGGAAATTATTACGGCGGCATGCTCGATATTTATTCTGACCTGACCTTACACTGCGCAACTTTGGGAGGGCATATTGAAATTATTGAGGTCGATGAACTTTCCGCCCTCCGGCAAAGCGTTGGCAAAGCTGAAGCAGAGCAACGTATAAAAGATTTTCACGATTGGTTTGATATCCAGTCCGGATGTTCTCAGGAAGAGATCAATCGCGCTGCCCGCACGTCGGTTGCGCTTGACATGCTGGTCAAAAATCATTCTCTGGGCTCGCTTGCCTATTACCATAAGGGAACTGGCAACAGCCACAACGAAGACACTATGAGTTCAATGATCCTGGGCACATCACTTCTTACGGCAAGGCATGTCCCAGTCGCGGGTGAGTATGAAGTGAAAAATGCCCAGGCGATGAAGATCATGGATACCCTTGGCGCCGGCGGATCTTTTACTGAATACTATGCAATGGACTATGACGCGGATGTTGTATTGATGGGACACGATGGCCCCGGTCACATCGCCATCGCACAGGGTAAAACAAAAGTCCGGCCATTGGAAGTCTATCACGGTAAGGTAGGCAAGGGGTTGTCAGTGGAGATGTCTGTAAAACATGGACCAGTGACCATGTTGTCCGTTGTGGAGCAAAACCGAACATTAAGTTTACTTTGTGCAGAATCGGAATCTGTCGCAGGTCCCATCCTCGAGATCGGCAACACAAATAGCCGCTATAAATTTTCTATCGGCGCGCGTAATTTTGTTGAGAGATGGAACGAGCAGGGACCGGCGCATCATTGTGCGGTCGGTACCGGACACATCGCGCACAAAATAAAAAAACTGAGCGCCCTTCTTAATATCCCATGCACACAAGTATGTTAGCGCCAACATTTATCTTGTCAATTTAAAACTTTTCCCTTCTCAGATCACTCATACATATCGGAATAGATCAGGATGGTACAGGACAGACAATTTAATTCCGGCTTATGCAACTAAGTGTGATTTTATTACGTCTTAATACGAGTGTAACCATTTGCCATTTAAGGAGTATTAACTGAAAGTCACACGTATACATGAGTAAAAACAATGTTCGGATATCAGACAAAGAACTCGAGATACTGGAGGTCATCAATAATCTGGGTGCCTGCGGTTCAGAGAAAGTCCATGAATCTGTTGAATCCAAATTTGAATATTTATTTGTAATGCGCACACTCCACATCCTCGTGGAAAAAGGATTCCTCCAAAGGATTATCATCAACAAAAAACAGCTCTACCGGACTTCCCGGAATTACAGCTACATCAAAAGCTTTCTGAATAATTCGGGCCAATAATTTCCGGGCATCAGATCGCCATGCGGAAATATTCGATTGTTTACGCTGATGTCCAGGGATCGAGGTGGATAAAATTGGAAATTAAACAAATGATTCAGAGATGCGCGCTTGACGCTGCAACAAATCTGACTTCTGAAGCAGGATTGAGATGCGGAACTGTGCGTGAAAGACTTTGCCTTGCCTGATAGATTATAAGCCCTGGCTTGTTAGTATTGCCCAAATGCATATGAAAATGACCACCGCCATAATGATCAGATTTTCCTTAAGCCGGGTTTGAACGTTTTGTCTTCGTGTTCTTGTAGCCATACAATTTATATCATTGCACTCCTGAGATCATTAATGTGTTAAAAGTCCGAAAAGTAACCTCAAGAATTACTTTAAATATACCACGGATAACACTATAGTTACCAATGCTATAGGACATGCCGACGTAACAAGGGTTTAGATGGTTGAATTAAGCGGCAGTATTTACCTCCACTGTTCCAAAAACCTTACATGGATTTGCCCCGCGTGAATCACCATTGCCTTTTCGAGGGAGCCTTGTTAAACTGGTTTTGCTCGTTTAAAGGATATTTTACCCCTGAAAAATTTCGATTTATGGCATTTTCTTGCCCTTTTATGGTCGGCTATGGAATAGCGTGCAAAAGGCTGCCAGGATGTTCTCAAAAATGGCAACCAGATATGCGCGAATGGTTGAGCTACTACTGTCCCCCCGGAGTCTCCTGTCTCAGGGACTCCGGGGTTCGGAGCATGTGCGGTTCCAAATGCCTCCCCGAACCCGCAGCGTCCTCGAGACGAGAGACAACTGCGGAAACGCGTTGTAGTTTAGGACTGCCAGGGTCCTATGTACACATCTAAAAAAATGCGATTCAAATTTTGATGCGTGAAGACCCAGAACATCCTGGCGATTGTATCAGCAGTTCATTATCTTTAATTTTTGCTCTATTAATGAAACCCTTTCTATACCTGTTCTTCTCTGCTGGAATTAGCCTGTTCGCTTCTGGCCAGTGCCTAACCGATTTCACCAAACTGCTTCCCGAACCTTCGATTGACCATACTCAGGGTTTTGGCCGGTCTATATCGATGTATGACGATTACCTGGCGATAGGCGCTCCCAATAACGATAGCCTGGGCAGGATTACGGGGATTGTACATGTATATCAAAAGATCAGCGACGAGTGGAAAAAAATCGCCTC
>JBBDXJ010000201.1:19734-23432 GCA_040902445.1 Cyclobacteriaceae bacterium
TGCACCATCCGACCCAAAAGATGCTCTTCAGTTTGGAGCCGCAGTTAAAATGTCAGCAGATTATATCATCATAGGTGCAGCTGGCTACGGTGGCAAAGTTTATCTGTACAGGAAGCCCCCGGGAGGGTGGGTATCCCAAGCCGAATTCGCTTCTTTCAAGGTGGCGAACAGCGGGATGTTCGGAGTGGGTTATGAAAATCCGATCGCTATCTCGGACGACCAGCAAACCATCGCCATCACGGACCAGAATTATCAGGCAACTCTGGAAAGAGATTATGTGGGGGCAGTGTTCGTTTATCACAAGGAACCTCATCAGGAATGGAGCGGCTCGGTTACACCGGTCATGATCAATGCGCCAGAACTCGAAGCCTCTGATTTTGGAAGGGCAGGCGTTGCTATTCAGGGAGACCGTTTAGTTACAGGAACCCCTTTTGCTCCAACGGGCAACGGAAGACTTTATGTTTACCGTGATCCCTCCGGCGAATTTCTGGATCTGCTTCCGGAAGCGAAACTTTCATCAGGCGACCCGGCTGTGTCGGCAGGGCTGGGGTTAACGAATTTTGTATTTACCGCAGACGGGATCTTCACAATGATCGGAGTAGATCTTGACACGGATCCAAAAACAGTCGTGGCATTTTTTGAAATGCCATCTTCAGGCAGTTGGTCGGATACGGATTATACCTGTGCGATTTCACCTCACGGCCCGTCAGTAGAGGCCCAGGGATTTGCTAAGATCACAACCAATGGCCAGGATATTTTTATGGCTTCAACGGCCAAAGATGGCAAAGGATATTTGACAAAAATAAAAAAAGGTGCCGTGGGCTGGTCTGACGCCGAACACGAAACCGTGGATGTGTTCACGCCTGAGACGGGCCAGTTTGTCAATAACTACGGCGCGGTTAGTACGGCCAATCAGAATTCATTTGTTGCTGTCGGATTTTTACCTCATCCCCAAAGTGTACAGGGAAACCTGTCCCTGAAAATTCTTTCAGCAAATCCAGACAACACCTGGGATAGTCAACTGATCTATCCAACTGAAAAAAGTACAGCCGGCCACTACTATGGCAGAGACATTCTCGGATTTGAGGATTACCTCTTTGTTGGAGCTCCGTACGACGGCACTGTTAAATCAAGTGGAGGAGCGGTGTATGCTTATAAGAAGAGCGGAACAAGCTGGCAGAAAACCGGTACGATCCTTCCTATTTTAAAAGGACGTTACGATGACGTCTTCGGAACCGCCCTTGCCACCAACGGAACCCATCTCGCCATTGGCGCTGCCGGCTTTGAAGAGCATGGCAGAGTGTTTATTTATAAGAAGAAGTATTCAGACTGGTCTGATACCGAGCTTGTGCAAGAGATTGAATTACCAGAAGACATTCTTACAATATTTGCTTATGGCGACAACCTGGCCATGAGCAAGGATTGGCTTCTGATCCCATATGTTCAGAACAATCCCGGCCGCATCATGCTGGCAATCTATGAATTCGATGGCACACAATGGGAGTACGCACAGGTTTTGGAAATAGGAGGCGCTAATATTTTTGCAAAATTCACTACCCCTTCAGTTGATATAGAAGATGAAACCATTCTTGTGGGAAATACTATCATCGAGAGAAACATTGACACAGGTCTATGGCAAAAGCGTTATGTCCTGTCCCCGTCAGATCCTGAGAATATGCAAATCTCTTCGGATTTTACCCATTGGATATCCAACGGATCCATGTTCGGGCATGAAGTTGATATTTCGAACAATACCATTTTTATCAGCGCGCCACTAAAAGATTATGGAAGTGTATGGGATGTAGGTGCCATTTACGTTTACACGAAAAAACCCTGGGAGTCATGGTCATCGAGAATCGAAACGGCCAAGCTACTTCCCAGGGTCAAGGATGAACTTGAGCTTTTCGGATATTCGATGAAAGCCCTTGGAAATACATTGATCGCCGGCGCTCCGGGAGCAGACTTCAATAAAGATGGCGCAACAGCGAGGAACAAACCTGGTCGGGCGTATGTGTTTCAATCGAAAGATTACTTCTGGCAGGACGTTGTACCCCTCATCGATTTCACTGGAGATTCATTTGTAAAAGACTATTTCGGTTTAGCTGTAAACCTCGATGAAAGTGATTTCTTTATCGCATCACCGATTGAAGATATCGATAATGCAAAACTTTCAGGTTCGGTATATGTTACTCCAACACCACCGATCATTATGCTCGTTCCTCCGGTATGTTCGAATCTTGAGACCATCGATCTTTTTGGTTATCCATTTGGCGGCACCTGGAGTGGGCCGGGAATTGTCAATGCCGCGGAAGGAATTTTTGATCCCCTGACTGCGGGTATCGGCGAACATGAATTTACCTATGTCACTCCAAGCTGTACCTATGAGGGAAAATTAAAGATAAGGGTTGAGGCTCCGGTCCAGGCCACCCTGAATGTCGCTCAAGAACATTTGGTGTGTGAAAGTTCGGCATCCATCCAGATACCACTTAGCATTAATTCAGTAGCAGACCACAATTATCTCTGGTACTATCGCCAGAATGCGGATGAGCCATTCTTTCCCCTGAACCAAAAGCAGCCTGCCATGAATGCGACCTCCAGGGGTGAATACATGGCAAAGGTTAGTAACACGGTATGTGAATCGTTCTCACCAATTGTCACAATAAAAAATGAAATCGTTGAACTCACCCTTCAGTCACTCGATAAAATCTGTGAGGATAAGTCTGCAGGGTTAGATCTTAGCGCTATCCCTTCCGGAGGAACATGGAGTGGTCCTGGTGTTTCAGGAAAAAAATTTAATACTGCCGGACTTCCCGATGGTACATACACCCTGACTTATAGATTTAAATCGGTGAACAATTGTACCTATGAAGAAACTACCCCCGCCGTCATTGAGCGGATGTTGGTTCCCGCTATTAAAAGGAGCGCAGGAAATCTCTGCGCGGAAGGGTTTGTCAACATCGATGCCATTTCCGCTTTCGGTGACGATATTCAATATACCTGGGAACGAAAGAGCGACGGGGAGGCTGACTTTTACTCCCTGGATGAAAACGGCGCCAGTCTTAAAATATCAGATCGCGGGTTGTTTCAGTTGAAAGCTGATAATGGCGAATGTGTAACGCGGTCAAATACAATTTCTGTTGATGATAAGACGTTTGGAATAGCCATGACACCGGAGGCATCAGAGCTAAAATCCTGTAACGGAAATCCCACGACACTTTCCCTCATCCATGCCGGCGGACAAACGTATCAGTGGTTTTACAAAAATACTTCGGATGGCGACCCCGTGCCCGTCGCTGGAAATCTGACGAACGTATTGAAGGCTGAAGAGAGTGGATATTATTATGCTGAAATTTCTTCCGGAATATGCCTGATGGAAAGTCCACAGAAACAAGTGACGATCGTTCCGGCGGATTCGATATTTATCCCGAATGTTTTTACACCTAACGGCGATGGATTTAATGACGTCTTCCTTATAGAATCCAATCAGTCCATAGTTCCGTTCCGCATTACAAACCGCCACGGCAAGGAAATTTATTTTGGAAATTCCGCTACCGGATGGAGCGGTGAGGGAGTGGCATCGGGTGTTTACTTCTGGTATGTATTTTATCTTTCCTGCGAAGAAGAAAACAAAACTTTAAAAGGTACCGTTCATTTGATGCGGTAGCGCTTCAAATTCCCGCTTCTCAGCTTTCGCTTTG
>JBBDXJ010000202.1:0-23384 GCA_040902445.1 Cyclobacteriaceae bacterium
ATGGCACGGGGCGTATTCAAACACACCATTGGAAGACCTGACGTCAATCTAAAAGATCACAACGCCGAGGTCACATCCTTCCTTGGGTTCAACACATGGGCTGCCTGGCAGGGAACGCCTGAAAGGGCTGCAGTCGCCGGGGATTTTGCGATGCTCGAGAATGAAGTCGCCCCTGTTATCAAAGCACTTGTCGAAAACGGAATTGAAGTGGTGGCCGTTCACAACCATATGGTACATGAGGAGCCAAGAATATTCTTTCTGCATTACTGGGGCGTTGGGCCTGCCGAAAAATTAGTGGCGGGACTAAGGGCGGCACTGGACCAGACAGGCAAAAAAACTGAGCAGACTGAAGCTTCGGTGTTTCCGAATTTTAAGGAAGTGCTCTGTAGAAATTAATCAATTCACTTGCGATCCTCTCAAGGAGGGGGAGAAGTTGAGAGTGCGGTGAGGCGGGTCAATCCCTCAGATATTGCCGTACCAACTGGATATAGAGTTGAAGCCGTTGCAACCGGTTTAACTTTTCCAACCGGAATTTCCTTTAGCGAAAATGGCGAAATCTATGTTGTTGAATCAGGTTATTCTTACGGTGAAACATGGGCGGAACCGCGAATATTAAGACTTGAGGCGCCCAATAAAACCGAGGTAGTAGCCAAAGGTGGCAAGAATGGTCCCTGGAATGGTTTGGTGTTCTTTGATGGATCATTCTTTGTTGCCGAAGGCGGCGTTTTGAATGGTGGAAAGATCTTAAAAATAGATAAATCCGGAAACATTACTTCCCTCACTGAAAACCTCCCCAGTAAAGGCGACCATCATACGAATGGACCAATTATTATCAACGGACATATTTATTTCGGCCAGGGAACAGCTACTAACTCAGGAGTCGTCGGAGAAGATAATGCAAACTTTGGATGGCTGCAACGCGACCCTGATTTCCATGACATCCCTTAGGTTACAAAAGTAGGCTATAGTTTCCTGATTAGAGTCTCATCAGTACCTAAAGCATAATTTAACCAACAGGGCTAAAATTGCTCCGATCTGCGTGTTAAACGTTAGCGTACTTTCGAAATTCCGCGTGATTAAAGTGACTTCAAATATTCAACCAAGTCATTTTTTTCGGAGCCAGTTAAGTTCAGATTTTTGAAGTTGTCGTAATGATTAACGACATCCAATAATGTAGCAAATCTGCCATCATGGTAAAATCCTCTTTTGCGAATCCATATTCCTCTTAATCCCTGTGTAACGTAGGTCTTCTCAGGTGAGCGGTTGGCTTGAAAATCATCAATTCCAATTTCTTCCGGCTTATGTGTATTCCATCCTGGCTCGGTGAACAGCGGTGGCACATGGCATGTTGCACATTGGGCTTTCGCGCTAAAAATTGTTTTACCGCGGCCAGCAGCTTCTTCATTAAAAGAACCTTTGGGAGGCTTCGGTGGTGGGATAGCTAACTGATAAAATTGTAATGCGGCAAGCTTGTCGCTTACTTTATCTTCTCCCGGGGGACGCTTGTTTCCAAATCCCATTTTTGCGGCAATCGGAAATTGTTCAGCATCCATTAATCTGGGATCACGAAAATTTCCCTGACCGGCTAATTCAAGATTGGCAACATAAGCATTCCAATAAGTGACATTGCCCCATCCTCCGGTCCAGGTATGAAGATTATGACCAGCATGACCAAATGCTTCGGGGATCACTGTGGCTGCTGATTTTCCATCGGGGCGAAATGCTTTTCCATCCAGATTCAGTAGCGCGTCAAACTTACCCGGTCCCCAGCTTGCGAGTACTTTTTTTAATGTAGCGACATCAACATCCAGCATTTCAGTAAACACCGTCAAATCAGGCGACATAGAAATTATGGCACCTACATTCAAATCCTGATTGGGCCATCCATCCAGTCTTTTTCCGATGCCCGTGTTGCTATCAACGGTGGAATGGCAAACCGCGCAGGTCAGACCAATCGATGTTAGGGTTCCTTCATCAAATTTAGCGACGACACCTACCACGGCATTCAATTTCAGGAGCGTAAGAGTGAAATCCACGTCATTCAGGAGCTTGCCTTCCGCTACTGCCTTTTTCGCAAACTTAGGTAAAACGTCAATGTCCACTTTTAATCCTGCATCCAGCGCTGCCTTAGGTGATAGCCCTTCTCCAATTCCGCCTGCTCCCTTATCAGCTATGGCCTTATGGAGTTGAAGCTTGTCCGTCCAAAAAGCCTCATCACCAAAGGTTTCAAAACGAAAAACTGCTCTTCCTTTTTGCATCATCTCGTTTGCATTTTCTCTGATGTCGACATTCCATGTACTTTCCTTACCGGATTCATCCGATTCTTCCCGGATTGCCTTTTTTGGCGATTCGCATTGGATAAGCAGCATCTGTGCAATCACGAACATGCAGAATAAAATAATGAACAGTTGATTTCTCTTCATGAGCGCATAAGATTTAAAGTTGAGGCGATAGAAAAGTGTAATCTTTACCTTGGTAAAATATCATGCCTGCAAATTGCACCCGAGAGTAGCGATCCAGATCAAACTGCCGGGTACCATTTTCTGCGATTTATCCTAAAAAAGATAATTGATCTGTCACACAACTTATAAATACCTTAGGATATTAAATTTTCATTGCAGGCAAGATTACATTTTTAACAAACTCTTTTGCTCTTGGACGATCTTGAGCCGCATCTCGATTACTGTCCCAAAAACAGCAAACATGCTTTTCCCGCAGAACTTCCGGTTAACTGATGCCTTTTATATTGGTTGCAACCATCGTTCCTTCTTCTCATTAGATGGAAAAATGTGGAATCCGTTACAAAAAACTGTAACTTTTAATACGGACTTGAATCTAAACCATAAAACAAAACCATGATGAGATCTCCGAAAATACCGAATTTCAAACCGCAGCTTGCGGAGAGTGAGATAGTAAAGCGGGTATTGCTCGGAGAAAAGGAATTATTTGAAATATTACTGAGCAGAAATAATCAATCTCTATACCGGGTGATCAGAAGTTACCTGAAAGACGATAATGATGTTCAGGACGCCATGCAGGAAGCCTATTTAAAGGCGTATGACAAGCTGCAGCAATTTCAGGGAGATTCGTCTTTCTCTACCTGGCTCATCAGAATCGGTATAAATGAAGCCCTGGTCCAAATTAGAGCAAAGAAAAATACTGCATCGCTATATGTAAAAAAGAATGATCCGCAGTTACAAAAAATATTACAAATTCCAGACAGAACACAAATGAACCCAGAAAAAAAATAATTCAAAAAGAAGTCCGGATCCTGATTGAACAGGCTATTGATCTGTTACCGCCCAAGTACCGTACGGTTTATGTCTTAAGGGAAATAGAAGGATTAGAACTTGGTGAAATCGCCGACTGCATGGATTTATCCGAAAGCAATGTAAAAGTAAGACTTCACCGCGCTAAAAATCTGTTAAAAGATGCTCTGTATGATCTATCTGCTGAAACTGACATTTTTGAGTTTGGCAAAAGTAAATGTGACACGCTCGTACATATTGTTATGACTAGAATTTAAGAGCAATAGATCCATTACTCCATGGAAAAACACATCGTAAAAATAAAAGTTATAAATAAGGTTACATATGATGTTCTTCAAATTAAAACCGAAAAACCGAATAGTTTTAATTTTGACCCTGGACAAGCAACGGAGGTGGCTATCAATAAAACCGGATGGGAAAACGAAAGGCGACCCTTTACTTTCACCTGCCTCCCTTCCGATACTTTTCTGGAATTCACGATCAAAACTTATCCGGCCCGGAAGGGTGTGACAAATGAACTTTTACAACTAAACGTAAATGATGAGTTAATCCTTCACGACGTTTTTGGTACGATAATATACAAGGGGGAAGGTATCTTTATCGCTGGCGGCGCTGGAGTCACACCCTTTATTTCGATATTGAGATACCTTAATTCCCGAAATGAAATCAGAAACAATAAACTCATCTTCGCTAACAAAACAAGAAAGGACATTATCCTTGGACAAGAATTTAAACAAATCTTAAATAACAATTTTCTCACTTGAAATAGAGGGTCCATCCCTCAGAAGTGTAGCTAACTAGAACATTCTAATCAAGTAAACAAAGTAAAAGGAAGTAAGAAAACCTGCAATTAAAACAGCCGCACTCCAATTGTAGTCTTTTCTGATTTTGTACCACATTATCCAGCTACTAACGCATAAGAAAATAAGCGCAACGGCAATTCCATCCATTGCAAATCGCCAAACTTGCGTGATGACCCAATTAGCTTGTTTATCAATATCGTTTTTATCCACGCCGTTGAAAGTATGCAGGGTGCGGATTTTACCCCAGACATTAAGCTCGTATTCCTTTTGGCTTACCGTACCCTTTGCAAGATCAATGTGTAGATCCCTGCCAAATCCTGGGGACCCAACACGGAAATCAAAAGCATCAGCAGAATATTTAACGTTGGTTACTTCTCCGGAAATTTCCAGTTTCCCCATAACCATATGAAGTAATCCTGCGCTGTCAAGCCCGGCAGGAAGTGTCATCTCTGTGACAGATTCTTTTTGTTTCCTTTGTTCCCAGAAGCTGGCAAACTCCCAGCTGCCATGATTAAGTAGAAGGCCTGATATTGAAAATAACCAAATAAAAAGTAACAGAAAAAGGCCGAGATGAATGTGAAGCTTACGGTTCCAGAAATTTAGATTTTTCACTTTAATTCGAATTTAACAGTATGGAAGTCCTAAAAAATTATTAGCAAAAGGGAAGTAAAAATTATTAGTCCCAGGGCAATTGAAAAAAATCCGAAGTTTCTTTCAACCTTGAGAAAGTACCATAAAAAAACTCCGCTAATTGTCAGGAACAATAGCAGATATACAACAACATCCGCCAGGACTCGCCAAACTTGTATATAACTCGAATTGCCTCTTATTTTTACGTTATGCGCTCCCGGCATTGAATGAAGAAACGTTAAGGCTCGATACGCCCCCTCATTTTGTTGAGTTATGAGAACACTGTCAGTGTGCTTGTTTACTGTAATCTGGGTTTTCAATCCAGGTTTTTTCACAGGAAAAGAGATCCTGTCGTCATTTTGATTGATAAAATCTATTTCACCTTCTATTTCTAACTTTTCAATGATCGCCTTGGCAGTCAATAGATCCGTAGTATCATAAGGGATTTTATCCAATTTCGTTCTAGTCTCGGTTGAAGGCTTAATGGGACTCAGGAAGTCAATAAAACCCGGGTGGTTAAACACCAGAACACTAATGCTGAAGATCAGGACGAAGGGAGTAATGAACAAACCGAAGTATAAATGCAGGGAGCGAAGAAGTGCGCAATATCTTTTCATAATCTAATTAAAGGGCCAAATATAGCCCGTAATTCAATTTGGGCACATACCCGCCTAACGCCTCTTAAGGCCGGCAGGGAATTGCCATGGAGGGTCTGAAAAGTACATTTACGGCAACACTTGCAACAAACCAAAAAACCCGATGCCCGGCATTCCTCTAATTCTTTAAATTTGGACCAAATACCTATTCGAACTTCGACTTCAATGACTACTCTATATATAAAGAACATGGTGTGCAACCGCTGCATAATGGTGGTTAAACAGGAATTGGATAGGCAGGCAGGGCCTTCATCCGGAAAAGGTGTCTTTAGGGGAAGTCACAATTAAGGAAGATAAGCTTACCGCTGCACAGCAAGACAAGTTGGATTCCGCGCTTATAAGCCTGGGCTTCGAAAGAATTGACGACCGGAAGGCACGTCTCATCGATTCGATCAAGAACAAAATCATACAAATGATCCACCCACTGATAAAGTTCATTTAAAGTTCAACTGGTCGAGTGTTCTATCTGACGAATTGCATTACGAATACAACTATTTAAGCAATTTGTTTTCAAGTGTTGAAGGGATAACATTGGAGCAATACATCATCAGGCAAAAAATAGAAAAGGTCAAGGAGCTACTCTTCTATGATGAACTAAACATGAGCGAGATCGCGGATCACCTGGGGTATAGCAGCGTTGCACACCTATCTGCACAGTTCAAAAAGGTAACGGGCTTCACTCCTTCTGAATTAAAGAAGTCGCGAGATATTGGTCAGAACAGAAAACCGCTCGATTCTGTTTCTTAAAACTCTGTAAGTCTTTCCGGTAATTTTATAACACCTTTGTTGATACGTCATACGTTCTTTGAAGTAACAATTCAAAAGCTTATGAAATTGGAAATATTAATAAAGGGAATGGTCTGTGAACGCTGCATAGTAGTGATCAAAGAAGGCATCACAAATCTTGGACATGAAGTTATCAAAATCAGTTTACGTAAGCTCTCCCTGAGCTGGGAGCTGAATAAAGAAGAATTTACAAAACTTGGAAATTTCCTCCGCAAGAATGGTTTCGAATTAATATCTAGTCGGCAAGTCAGAATTGTAAACCAGGCTAAGGAATTGATTAATGAGGTCTTCGGCGAAAACGTAAGGTATGATTCACGATTTAAGTTCTCCTCGCTCCTTTCAGAGAAACTTAACCTGAACCATGATTCAATTAGTGAGCTATTTACTGAAATCGAAGGCATTACGCTCGAAAAATATATCATTACAAAGCGCCTCGAAAAAGTTAAGGAGCTTTTAGTCTATACAGACTTCACGCTTACAGAAATAGCCTATATCACAGGTTTTAGCAGCATCAACCACTTATCGCGGCAGTTTAAAGAACTAACTGGATTCTCGCCTTCCCATTTCAAAGCGGTAAAATCCAACAAAGAAAAACTATGGGTTACAAACACAGATCACGATCATTAAATCTTATAACCTTACGTTAAAAACAAAAAGTGACATCATTGCTATGATCACCAGGCTCTTCAATATGGTTCTACTTATCGGGGGGCTCATCTTCATGGTGATCATCTCATACTACGTAAATATGCCTATAGATGTGAAAAGCATTCTATCGTATCTAAAAAATAATCCAGCCTCTCGTCATAGCCAGCAATCCTGTAATTAAAGCCGGCTAAAATGCAAAACGGATCTTGAAGCCCTACGTGTAGAATAGAAAACAGTATCTATGAAAAAACAAATCTTAAAGTTAATCGGGCTTTCATTGGTAGCATTCTACTTTCTTGGTTGTGACGATGAAGAAATAAAGAACCCTGATCCAACTCATTCTCGCGTTTGGATACAATTTCCGCTTGACAAAGAAACTATTAAGGAAAACGCAGGTGAAAAGACTATTAAAGTTACTCCTTTCCTGAATGAGGCGTTAGGTGAAGACAACTGGGAAGTTGATTACAATAATCCGTCAAAGGTGCTAACTGTAGTTGGCGAAAAGGATAAGAACAAAATTATCCAGGCGGTTGAGAAGGCTGGATACAAGGCCGAAGCGCTTTAGACTTAAGATCCGGAGTTCGAACTCCGGATCTTTTATTCCTCGCGCAGGTTATCCACCGGATTTTTCATAGATGCATGCAATGATTGCACGCCCGTACTTATTAAAAGCGTAATTATCATGAGCATTGTCGGCACGATAAAATCCTGAAGCCGCAGATCGATTCGGTTGGAAAATTCTGAAAGCCATCTTTCCATCCAATAGTAAGCGACGGCCCATGCGCTGACTGCAGATACAATGACAACAGGAACATAATTTGAATAGATCAATTGAAGCATTTGAACGGACGAACCGCCCAAAACTTTTCGAATGCTTATTTGCTTTTTCTTTCTTTCCAGCTGATAAGAAGTTAGACCGATCAGGCCGATTGCGGCGATCAAAATAGCAATCCACGAGAAACTGAGGTATAAATTACTGAGTACCCTTTCTGATTCATAGAGGGCGTTGTTTTGATCGGCAACGAATGCATATTCCATAGGGAACCCAGCAAACCAATCTTGCCACCTGCTTTCAAGTCCAGCAATCGCCTCCCTAATTCTGTTACGCTCCAATTTGACCGACACAAATCTGAAGGTCGGGACGAACGAATACATAATGACAGGTTGAAACGCGCCATGAAGCGTCGAATGATTGAAGTCTTCAATCACACCAACAACGACACCCATTACTTTTCCCGTCACCCGTTGTCCTATTGGGTCTTTAAGTCCGAATTGCCTGACCGCCTCTTCATTTAAGACGACCTGAGTTAACGTGTCACCCACCTGCTGATTTACGAACTTACCTCTGATGAGTGATATATTATAGATCTCCTGGAAATTTTCATCCACTATAAACGTGGGAATCGCCTGATCATTGACTTCAGTTCCAGTAAACGAATAAGTATAGGTAAGCGAATTGTTTGTTCCGGGGGAACTTGAACAAAAGCTTGCCTGCTCAACTCCGGTAATTTTTTCAATCTCCGTATTTATGGTGCGATATTTATCATTGCCTGATCTGTCCTTTATGGGAATGACAATGACATCACTCGCATCAAAACCTAACTGACTTGACTTTAAGAACTCAACCTGATTTGAAACAACAACTGTAGCCACGATCAGGAAAATCGATACGAAAAACTGGAATGTAACCAACACCAGTCGGAATGGCTTCCTGCCGATTTTAAGGTTTCTCCCGCTAATGTTTGATGATTTAAATTTATATGCGTAGATAGCTGGAAGCAAGCCGCTTATTAATGCAATAAGAAAAGCAAGGACAGTTGTTAAGATTATTGGCCAGTAAATGCTTGATAGAGTTATTGCCTTATTCGTCAACAGATTAAAGGATGGAAGAGCAATGTATCCAAGGAATAATGACACAAGGAGTGAAAGCGAGCAAATAACAAATGCTTCCGACCAAAAGTATATGATAACATTGTTGGAAGAGGCACCGAGAACTTTTCTTATAGCGATTTCCTTTTGACGTGCTATCTGGGTGGCGGTAGCGAGATTGATAAAATTGGCCGAAGCCATCAATACAATAAAGGCCGCAATTGTTCCTAAAATATATGAGTAACGTTCATTGCTGTTAGGAGTGATCTCGTCCTTTCGGTTCGAATGAAGGTGTATGGAGTTCAGTGGCTGAAGTGACAATGTTTCCTTTTCGGAAACCCATTCGGGGGCATTCTTCATCAAGAATGCTGAAAACTTTAATTCCAGATTTTGACGAAACGAGCCATTTGAAAGCAAAACATATGTATAATGATCAAATTGGCCCCAGTGTGTCAATCGCTTCTCCCCCAGAATATCTCCCAGAGAGGAAAAAGTTATGAAAGCATCCGAAATAAAATGAGAGGTTTTGGGCATATCCTCTATTACGCCAGTGACTTTCAAGTCAACTTCATTGTTGTACTTAATTGATTTACCAAGAATATCCAGGTGACCAAAAAGCTTGTAGCTAAGCCTTTTCGTGAGCACAATATTATTCTTTCCGTCAAGAGCGATTTCAGCATTCCCCCGGATCATTTTGAAATCAAAAACTTCAAACAATGTACTGTCGGCAAAAAAAATATTTTCCGCGTAATGCTTTGCATCTTCAATTCCTAACAGATCCGTACCCGGATTTTTCCTTATGCGAACCAATTGCTCGATTTCTGGATATGTACCAGGCAGATACTCGCCAATAGGGGCACTCGTTTTCGCCCAATTGGTCACTACACCATCACTGGAAAAATCCAGAACGATACGGAAAATGCGATCGGCATTTTTGTGATAACGATCAAAGATATGCTCATCATAAACAAAGACGCTAACCAAAAAAAAGCAGGCGAACGCGACGGCAAGACCACCAACATTTATGAGAGTGAAAAGCCGATTCTTTTGAAATAAGCTGCGAAAGCTCAAAGCCAGTGAACGTGCAAACATTTAACCTCGTTTTTAGCTTAAAGTTGGTCAAAAACTCCCAAAACCAACCAATTTTGGTGCTGCCCAAGGAATTTTATAAGGGAATAATCGTAAAGTATAAATCTAAAATCTACCAATTCCGTTACATTTGAGTAATAAATGAAAGCAGTCCGTTCCATAGCAGCCGTATCTTTAGCCATCCTGGTGCTGGTTTCGTCCACTAGCTTTATGGTGGGCATGCACCTGTGTATGGGTGAGGTTCAGAACATAGCTTTCTTCTCAAAGGCCGATGGCTGTGAAAAAGAGCAAAGCCTGCCTCCCTGCCATCGCGACACGAAAGCGCCATGCTGTGATGATCAAACTGTTATTCACGAAACCGATGATTTTAAAACATCGGCCACCCATCATCACATCGTTGTACCTGCTCCGATGGATATAGAGCAAGCTCTAATCCTCATATCCGAAGTTATTCCCAGCGCGCCTCTTTCGCGCTTCAAGTACTACAGTTACGATCCGCCTTTGCGATCATGTGACCTTACCGTCGAGCATCAAGTTTTCCTGATCTGATGTTATTCCCTTCTTTATGAAGAGGTAGCCTTGCTCCTCTTGTACACGCATGTCTTGCGTTTACCGCTTCTTATTTTCAGAACCTTAGAATTTACAACAAGCTACAGGCCAATTGCCAGCAGCTAATAGCCAAAAGCCAATAGCCACATGATTGAAAGCTTAATTTCTTTCTCACTTCGAAATAGATTTCTAGTGCTGCTTGTTGCACTCGGACTCTTTGCCTGGGGCGTCTATTCCGTCAAAGTGAATAAAATAGACGCGATACCTGACCTCTCCGAAAACCAGGTGATCGTCTTTACCGAGTGGATGGGCCGCAGTCCTCAGATCATCGAGGATCAGGTCACCTATCCGCTCGTTACAAATTTGCAAGGGCTGCCTGAAGTAAAATATGTCAGGGGCTCTTCCATGTTCGGCATGAGCTTCGTCTACGTCATCTTCAACGACGATACGGATGTTTACTGGGCCCGCGAACGGGTTCTCGAGAGACTGAACTACGCCACACGGTTATTGCCCGAAGGGGTAACGCCAACCCTGGGACCAGATGGAACGGGAGTTGGACATATACTTTGGTACACGCTCGACGCCCCAGGAATGGATCTTGGCGAGCAAAGAGCCCTGCAGGACTGGTATGTAAAGTTCGCTCTACAAAACGCACCAGGTGTAAGTGAGATAGCATCATTCGGTGGTTTTCAGAAACAGTACCAGGTAACCGTCAATCCCAATAAGCTTACCTTTTATGATGTCTCAGTTCAGGAGGTAATCCAATCTATCCGGTCAAACAACAATGAAGCTGGTGGCCGCAAGTTCGAAATGAGCGACATCGGGTACATCATTAAAACAAGCGGGTATCTAAAGTCTATTGAAGAAATAGAAAACATTGCGGTGAAAACGGTAAACACAACGCCTGTCATAATCCGCGATATAGGCACAGTTCAAATGACCGGGGAAACACGTCTCGGCATTTTTGATCTAAATGGTGAAGGTGAAGTGGTCGGTGGTATCGTTGTCATGCGTTACGGGGAAAATGCCGATGAAGTAATCACCGGCGTGAAAACGAAAATGGAAGAGGTGGCGAAAGGATTTCCGGAAGGTGTAAAATTCAACATCATATATGACAGAAGCAAGCTGATCCAGGAATCGATCTCCTCCATCAAGACCACACTCATCGAGGAAATGACTGTGGTTTCAATAATTGTCATACTGTTTCTTTTTCATTGGCGCAGCGCGGTGAGCATCATTATCCAGATCCCGATCACCATTGCAACAAGCTTTATCCTCCTAAACGCATTTGGCATCACATCGAACATTATGTCACTCACGGGAATCGCGCTTGCCATCGGCGTCATCGTGGACAACGGAATTATTATGGCAGAAAACTCATATAAACATTTATCAACACGCTTCGCGGAATTAAATCCGGAAACTGAGAACTAGGTTATGGTTAAAAAACTTTTCAACAGGAATTACAAAAGGATCGATGAAACCGAAAGGATGAACATCATCGAGAAATCTTCCAAACAGGTTTCACGGGGCGTCTTTTATTCCACTATTATCATCATCACTTCATTCCTCCCTGTATTCATGTTGACCGGACAGGAAGGAAAACTCTTTCATCCGCTGGCATATACAAAAACGTTCATCATGCTGGTGGATGCAATCCTGGTGGTGACACTCGCCCCGGTTATTATTTCCTTCTTTATGAAAGGAAAATTCTCCAGTGAAAGAAAGAATCCGATTAACAGGTTCCTGGAGAGAATATATGAGCCGATCATCAGGGCTTGCATGAAATGGAGAAAAACCACGATAGGTGTAAATATTCTGGCCCTTCTCATAAGCATTCCGCTATTAATGAGCCTCGGCAGTGAGTTTATGCCACCATTGGACGAGCAATCCATTCTGTTCATGCCGGTTACGCTACCGGATGTGTCAAACGAAGAGGCCAAACGCATTCTTCAGGTTCAGGACAAAATCATCAAGTCAGTGCCAGAGGTCGATAAGGTTCTGGGAAAGGCTGGCCGTGCAAGCACCGCCACTGACAACTCGCCCATCAGCATGATTGAAACGATTATCATGTTAAAACCAAAATCCGAATGGAGAGAAGGAATCACCAAAAATGATATCGTTAACGAGCTCGATGCCAAAATGCAGATTCCAGGAGTAGTGAACGGATGGACACAGCCAATCATTAACCGGATCAACATGCTTGCTACCGGTATCAGAACCGATGTGGGTGTTAAAGTCTACGGGCAAAACCTCGACAGCATTGCCGCCCTGTCTGAAAGGGTAAAGTCAGCACTAGAAGGGGTTCCGGGAGTAAAGGACCTATATGTCGATCCTATAACAGGAGGAAAATATCTGACAATCGATGTGGATCGTAACGCTATAGGTAGATATGGATTAACAGTTGATCAGGTGAACATGATCGTTGAATCTGCCATTGGTGGGTCTCCTATTGGTCAGACCGTCGAAGGCCGGCAGCGATTTACCATTAGTGTGCGGCTTGCTCAGGATTATCGGAGCAGTATTGACCAACTCTTGCGGATACCGATTAAGACTCAAGCGCAGGGCACAATCCCGCTTTCAGCTGTTGCCAATATTAAATTCGAAAACGGACCGCCGATGATCGCTTCAGAGAATGCTATGCTACGAGGTGCTGTGCTTTTTAATGTGAGAGACAGAGATCTCGGCAGCACGGTTCAAGAGGCAATGCAAGCCCTGAACGAAAACCTTGGACTACTTCCGAACGGTTATTATCTGGAATGGAGTGGTCAATACGAAAATTTGATTCGCGGAAAACAAACCTTGATCATCATTTTGCCAGTTGTTCTCTTAATAATCTTTGTTTCCCTGTACCTGGCATTCAAATCAATTCGCGAGGCGTTCTTTAGTTTGATAACCGTTCCCTTTGCCTTAATCGGTGGTGCTTACATGGTATACTTCTATGGAGTGAACTTATCGATAGCGGTCGCGGTCGGATTTATCGCTCTGTTTGGTATTGCTGTAGAAACCGGCGTAGTCATGGTAATTTATCTGAATGATGCGATGCAGCAACTGGTAAAGCTGCGCGGAAATTCCAGCCAAACAATTTCAAAGGATGAGCTACGAGAATATGTGATAGCAGGTGCGGCTAAACGCCTTCGTCCGAAGCTGATGACGGTTTGTGTTGCCTTATTTGGACTCATACCAGTGTTATGGTCTACGGGAGTTGGAAGTGACGTGATGCAGCCCATTGTGTTGCCGATGATTGGTGGCGTGTTGACATCTTCAACACACATTCTCCTGGTGACGCCGCTCATCTTCCTGATGACAAAAGAATATGAATTGAGAAAATTCGGAAAAATGGAAGTATATGAAGCACAACATTAAAAGAGCTTTTTTGTTTGCAGGTTTTTGTATCGGGATCATCGTTTCAGCTCCGGCTCAGGTTCTCTCCCTTGACAGTGTCCTTGCAATAATAGATAGACAAAATCCAATGCTACAGGAATATGACAACCGCGTGAAAGCATTCAATGAATATGCAACCGGTGCAAAGAGCTGGATGGCACCAATGGTCGGAGCCGGTACTTTCATGACGCCTTACGGAAACCAAATGCTTATGGACGAGCGCGACAAAGGTGCGTGGATGTTCTCCATCGAGCAGGAAATCCCTAACCCTGCTAAGCTGAATGCCAACAGGAATTATTTGCAGTCCCGCGCCGGCGTTGAGAAGGAAGGAAGATCCATTCAGTTTAATACACTCCGCACTGAAGCTAAGACCTATTATTATCAATGGCTTGTTGCGGAAGAAAAGTTGAAGGTCCTACAGGAGAACGAAAAGATCATGGACCTCATGCTGAAGCTTGCCAGAATCCGGTATCCCTATAATCAGGGCAGCCTTGGCAATGTCTACAAGGCTGAAGGCAGATTGAACGAGGTGCAGAATATGAAGCTGATGACGCGATCTGATATCGAAGAAAAAAGCTTCCGGTTAAAAGCATTGATGAACCTACCGGCTTCCGATTCAATAATGATTGATACGGCAACGGTTGTCGATTTTAGTTATGATCACATAATCAATGACACTTCTGCTCTAAGTAATCAGAGAAGTGATATCCGTCAGATCAATCAAACCATAGAGGTGATGAGGCTCAATCAGCAGCTTCAAAGGTTTCAGGCTAAACCGGATTTTAAAATAAAATTCGATCACATGCAGCCCATCGGCAATATGCCTACCCAGTTCAGTGCGATGGCGATGATCTCAATCCCAATTGCGCCCTGGTCTTCAAAGATGTATAAAGCCGAAGTCAGAGGAATGCAATATGAGATTGAAGCGATGAAAAAAGGCAGGGAAGCTATTCTCACCGAAACTCGCGGAATGTTAGCCGGAATGGCAAATCAGATCATCCGCATGGAACAACAACTTGGGAACTATGAAACAAAAATAGTCCCAGCATTAAGAAAGAACTATCAAACCCTTATGCTGGCGTACGAAGAGAACCGTGAACAGTTGCCCATTGTCATTGACGGATGGGAGGCGCTGAACATGGCGCAAATGGAGTACCTGGAAAAAATGGAAGCGTATTATACAATGATCGTGAGCTATGAAAAAGAACTTGAGGAATAACTGGGGCATGTATCTGGTAGTGTTTCTGGTAACATTGACCTCATGCGGACACGACGGTGACCATGCAGAAAACACGGATACTTACACGTGTCCGATGCATCCGACTGTAGTTTCCGATCGCCCTGGCCCATGCCCCGTGTGCGGAATGGACCTCGTACGGAAGGCAAGAGCTGGCGAAGAGGTGGAAATAACAGAAGATCTCTCAAAACTTCTCAACTCTCCTAATGAAACCGTGGTTGGTTCTATAAGGACGATCAAAGGTGAATATAAGTCAGTGCCGGTTTCCCTGCAGGCACATGGTGTTGTTACCTATGATACCCGTAATATTTACACAATCCCCGCTCGTGTCGGTGGACGATTGGAAAAGATATACCTGAAGTATGCATTTCAGCCGGTGACAAAAGGACAAAGGATAGCTGAAGTCTACAGCGCCGAGTTAATCACCGCACAAAGAGAATTGTTGTTCCTTTTAGAGAACGATTCAGACAATGAATCATTGATCAATGGGGCTAAAAGGAAGCTTGAACTTCTAGGGTTATCAAATTCCCAGATCAACGATCTAATTAAAAGAAAGGAAACAACAAATACTTTTAGCGTTTACAGCCCATATTCCGGATACCTGATCACGGATACACAAACCGCTCCATTTACTTCAATTGGAATGCCTTCTGCTCAAAGTTCAGCAAGTGGTGGAATGAAGGATGGTATGGGGTCAACTTCATCTGCTACATCCCCTACTCCATCTTCATCAGAAAGTAGTCCTGTGGGAACAATCGTCAGGGAAGGTGATTACGTAACCGCTGGTCAGACATTGTTTTCTGTAGTTAACTCGACATCGTTACGAATCGAACTTGATCTCCCTGCACCATATAGTGGCATTGTCAAGGAGGGAACAAAGGTGCAATTGAATTTCGGAGACGATAATGATGTCGAAGCATTGGTGGATTTCGTGCAACCATTCTTCACGGAAGGTCAGGACTTCTTAAAACTCCGGGTTTATACCAATGAAACTGTGGGCCTTCACATTGGACACCTGGTAAATGCCAAAATAAATCTTGAATCAACTGAAGCGCTTTGGGTCCCAAAAGAAGCTGTCCTGGATCTGGGTCTACAAAAAGTTGTTTTTAAAAAAGAGCGCGGAGTTTTTAAGCCCAAGCTAGTGACCACTGGAGTCTCAGCGGAGGGAATGATTGAGATCAGGCGCGGTCTTACATCCTCCGAGGAAATTGCTGCAAACGCACAGTACCTGGTAGACAGTGAAAGCTTTATTAAACCTGTTAATTAAAATGAAAACAATCTCATTATATATATACGCCTTGTTCCTGATCATTGGATGCTCCGGCGAGGCGAGCAAAGACGCGCAAACTGAGCACGACCATGCTAAAGCAACACAGTACACTTGTCCGATGCACCCGCAGATTGTTCAGGACAAACCGGGGGCCTGCCCTATCTGCGGAATGAATCTGGTGAAGGTCAATAAAATGGAGGAATCAAGCACTGACCTCATGTTAACTGATAGTCAGATCAAGCTTGCAAACATTACGACACAGAAAGTAACCAGGAAACCGATTGGTCAAACAGTAGTTATCAATGGAAGGATTACCGTTGATGAACAGAAGAGCGAAGTGATCAGCAGTCGCGCTGCAGGGCGAGTGGAGAAGTTGTTTATTAAAGAAACCGGTCAAAGCATTAAGCAAGGCCAGCCGCTCTACGTTCTTTACAGCGAAATACTCCTGACGCTGCAACAGGAATACCTGCTGGCGAAAGAGCAATATGAATTGCTTGGCAAAACCGAAAAGCGATACAAGTCATTCGTGGATGCAGCGGGAAAAAAACTGCTATTATATGGACTGACAAAGAATCAAATCACTCAGCTAACCGATAAGAATTCAATACAACCACGTATTATGTTCGTTTCTCCATCAGAAGGAGTTGTAACGGAAATAAATGCATCGGAAGGACAATATATCGGAGAAGGTGCAGCGCTCTACAAAATAGAAGACATAAGCTCACTGTGGGTTGAAGCAGAGTTGTATCCTGACGAAACGTCACTTGTAAAAGTCGGAGATCTTGTCAATGTCAGGCTAAGCGGAGGGGAAAGCAGTTCTATCGAAGCACGTGTCACATTCTTAAGCCCGGAATACAGAATCAACTCCCAGATTACAATAATGCGTGTTTCGATCAATAATCCTAACAATACATTTAAGCCGGGACAGTTTGCCCAGGTCTACTTAACCCATTCCTCCCGTGAGGCACTTGCTGTGCCGGTAGACGCTGTCATCAGGGATGGCCAGGGTACTCATCTGTACCTGCAGTCAGGTCATAATACTTTCCGGCCGCAAATGGTAAAAACCGGCGTTGAAGGTTTTGATCAGGTAGAAATCATAGAAGGACTGAAAGATGGAGACACTGTAGCTGTTAGCGGAGCGTATCTTCTGTACTCAGAAATAATTCTTAAGAAAGGAACAGACCCGATGGCAGGGCACAGCCATTAAAACTTATGAAGCGTGTTGTAAAAATACTTTAAATGAACATCCATCAGGATGGCAAAAGTGGAGATCCCGAGTGATTTACTCAATTGTTATTTCCCTGGTTGTCCTCATCACGTTAAGTCAGTTTTTCAACATATAACGTTAAACAAATCAAATAATGAAAACTAAATCAATTTTCTTTTCACTGTTATTTGCAGCCACAGGTTTTGCATTCTTCGCCAATTGCTCTGGAGACAAACAAGAACAAGCAACGGAATCACACGAAGGTCATGACGCAGACGAACATGCGTCAGACTCCTCTCCTACAACCGAGGCCAGCGAACCACAATTCCAGGTTGACCAGAAATTCCAGGAACAGCTTTCAAGTGTCTTCACTTCCTATGTTGAACTAAAAGATGCCTTTGTCGAATCAGACGCTAAAAAAGTCCAAACCGAAGCATCTGAAACAAAAGATGCGCTCGCAAAGGTAGACATGAAACTTGTTTCAGGGGCGGCGCATAACGACTGGATGAATTACCTCACACCCATTCAAAACTCTTTGAATGAGATCCAGTCCAGTGCGGACATTGAGGCACAACGGAAGTCATTCAGCACGGTATCTGACAATTTGTATAAGAGCGTGAAAGCTTTCGGTTGTCTTTCATTGCCACAACCTCGAACACGAAGATGATGGCATGATGCTGAATTATCGGATTGAATAAACGACTTCAAAAAAAATAATCATATGGACCACGTACATCATCAACAGTACACATGTCCGATGCATCCGGAAGTGATCAGGGATGCGCCCGGAAAGTGCCCGAAATGCGGAATGAATTTAATTCCAAAGAAAGAAGAAACAGGAAAGCAGGAGCACGGTCACCAAGGACATCAGAAAGCGAACGGAGAGTATGCGCATTCTCCAGAGATACATCAGCACGGCCATCAGGGCGGAGGGCATGCACACCATGCGGGAATGATTGAGGATTTCAAGAGACGTTTTTATGTAGTTCTGGTTCTGACAATCCCAATTATGGCGCTCTCACCAATGATACAGCATTGGCTCGATGTCGACTGGTCATTTACTGGTTCAAACTATGTATTGCTGATACTATCATCTGTTGTTTTCTTCTATGGTGGCAAACCCTTCCTGGTCGGTTTGGTTGATGAAGTAAAAACGAAGTCTCTGGGCATGATGACTCTCGTTGCTGTCGCAATCACTGTGGCTTACGTCTATAGCGTGGCAATTGTATTCGGTTTAGATGGGATGGACTTCTTCTGGGAGCTCGCAACACTGATTCTCATTATGCTTCTAGGCCACTGGATCGAAATGAAATCGATCATGAGCGCTTCCCGTGAATTGGAATTACTGGTTCAGTTGATGCCATCGGATGCGCATCTCGTCCATGGTGATCATATTATGGATGTAAAAACAGAGACGCTGAAAACAGGTGATGTCATCCTGATAAAGCCGGGAGAAAAAATCGCTGCTGATGGAGAGATCATAGAAGGAAAAAGCTATTTGAATGAATCCATGTTAACCGGTGAATCAAAACCCGTGAATAAAGATAAAGGTGACAAAGTGATAGCCGGCTCAATTAATGGCGAAGGTTCATTGAAAGTCAAAGTCACGCACGGAACAAAAGATTCCTATCTGGCACAGGTTATCAAGCTGGTACAGGATGCGCAAAATGCAAAATCACGCACACAGCTTCTTGCCGACAGCGCTGCAAAATGGCTAACTGTTATTGCGCTAACGTCAGGAACTTTAACATTTATTATCTGGCTTACACTGGGAAAAGACCTGGCTTTTGCCATGGAACGCATGGTAACAGTGATCGTGATCTGTTGTCCGCATGCGTTGGGGCTAGCCGTGCCATTGGTTGTCGCTCACTCGACAGCCATCTCTGCCAAAAGCGGATTATTGATCAAGGACAGGACCGCCTTTGAGAATTCGAGAAAAATATCAACTTTGGTATTTGACAAAACCGGTACATTGACCAAAGGGGAATTCAATGTAGTGCGTTATGATTCACTCGATTCAAAATTCAGCAAAGAAGAAGTCCTTTCTATAGCTGCCGCACTTGAACAAAATTCAGAGCATCCCATTGCTACGGGCATAACCAAAAAGTCGAAGGAATTAAAGCTACAGCTCCCAGCCCTAAAAGACTTCAAAGCAATTACAGGAAAAGGAATTCAGGCTGTTGTAAACGGAAAAGATGTGAAAGTTGTTAGTCCGGGTTTTTTAAAGGAAAACAAACTCACAACAAATATTCCCTCAACGAAAGCTGAAACAACAGTCTTTGTGATTGTTGAAAATACTGTAGCGGGATTTGTTTCATTGGCCGATGAAATAAGACCGGAATCAGCAGAAGCCATCAGAATACTTCACGCGCAAAACATCAAGACGCTCCTGCTTACCGGTGACAACAAAGAAGTAGCCAAGGAAGTAAGCGATTTCCTGAAAATGGATGGCTTTATTGCTGAGGTACTGCCTCACCAAAAACTCGACAAGATCAAGGAGCTTCAGGCAAAAGGGGAGTTTGTTGCCATGACAGGCGATGGTGTAAACGACGCCCCTGCCCTCGCGCAGGCAGATGTTGGAATTGCCGTGGGCTCCGGATCAGATATCGCAGCTGAAACTGCTGACATCGTGCTCGTAAACAGCAACCCGAAAGACGTTGCAAACCTGATTTTGTTCGGCAAGGCAACATACAGGAAAATGATACAGAATCTGGCGTGGGCTACAGGCTATAATGTCATCGCGTTACCTTTAGCAGCGGGCGTCTTATATAGCGCCGGAATAATGTTGAGCCCCGCCATGGGTGCAGTGCTGATGAGTGTGAGTACGGTGGTTGTGGCAATCAATGCAAGAATGCTTAACTTAAAATAATAACATCGGCAAACAGATGATGACTCCGCGCCTTAGTAGAGTTTCGTCTTCTCAGGATGCAAACTTAATCCGTACTTGGCCATTCGTTTCGGCAGCACCTCCATCACACGCATGGCGTCTTCTTCATTAGTAAAACCTAACAGAAAATCATCCGCAAAACGTATAATGAAGCTTTGTCCCCTCATTCTCGGCTGGACTTCTTTGGTGAACCATTCGTCCAAAACATAATGCAGATAAATGTTGCTTAGCAGGGGTGAGATCGTGCCACCTTGCGGTGTGCCCTCCGTAGGGTAAGCCAATTGGCCTGCCTCCAGTATCCCTGATATCCCGTCGAGGCAGAGCGAAGAAATGCGAGCGAAGGACTTGAGGAAGGAAAAGTGTTGAAAACAAAAACCCTCAAGATACTTACGATTTTGAGGGTTCTGCAATCTTCGATTGAATAATAGTGGAGCCGAGAGAATCAAACTCTGTTGTAAAACGCTAATATTTAAAGGCTTACTCTGCATATGATTTCATAGGGCACCGAATCACGAACGATACAACAATGGTAACCATTCGTGCGCTGGCGTATGATGATCTGGGTCGACTACACCAGATCTTGAAATGCAAGTTGTATCCGACACGCCATCCTATGGTTTTTGGTACGGCGTGTATTCCAGATCAATCCTTTTTCAATTCGACAAGATACAATTTTGTAACTTTTTCCCCGCTGTTGACGGCGACATGGGTGTCTCGCTCACTCCATAAGGTCGTTCCTGCTTTAATCTTGAAATCCTGAGACTTTCCATCCGCTGTCGTGAGTGTTACTGAGGCATCTGTAAGAAAAATGGTTAGGTGCGGCTCGTGCGTGTGCTTGCCATGGCCGCAGACGTCCTTCCTGGGTGTGCTTACATACCCGGTCACTTTCACCTCATCATTTTCCAGAACCACTTGAATCGTGTCTTTCGAGGTCGTGAGCATTTGCGCGTTGGCGTGATTGAAGCCAAATAAACATAGGAGAACAATAAATAGTTGTTTTTTCATGGTCAGCGAATCTTGTGTGAGCGATCTGTCAATTCAAAGATAGCTGACCATAGGCGTTGCGTTTTTGGCTAAAAGTTTATTCTTTTTTCTTTCCGGTGTTGCGGCCTTAAAACAAGGACATTTAATGTGCCATTTGTATCCAGACCACATCAACAGTTTGATCTCGACTTCTTGCGATATTGAATCGGGGACGCGCCATGTTTTTCTTTGAATATCCTGCTGAAGTGCGATAAGTTTTCAAAACCGCTTTCATCTGCAATTTCGCTTATCGTTTTAGAGCTGGTATCCAAAAGTAGTTTTCCGTGTTCAAGTCTTTTGCCGGTAAGCCACCTACCTGGTGTGATGTTATATTGCTCGTAAAATTCTCTCTTGAATGACGTGATACTGCGCTGCGCCATGCGGGCGAAATCTGAAATGTTTAGATTAAACATATAATTTGCTTCCATGACCTGCCACACCGGGATCTTATACTGGTCATTGATACTATTGATATAGGCAAGCAAATTTTTGTTTAATGGGTCAGTCAATATATTGAAAAGCAGTTCCTTGAATTTCATTTCGAGTAAATCCTCAGGAGGGGCGATGCTTCGGTTGAAATAAGGAATAACGCTGTGAAAAAAAGCGCGGGTGGTTTCGCTCACTTGTATTTCAATCAACATATCGGTCGGACATGGAGGCAAGTCCTTCAGGGGTAAATACTGTCGGTACTCTTCGAACACCCTCCGCAGGAAATCATCCTGCAGATAAAAGGCCAAAACTTCCCATCCGGCATATTCATATTTTTCCTGGATAAAACCTGTCTTTCTAAGGAAGAGCGACGAATGGTCTGTTAGTGTCCAGGATTTCCCACTGTGGTGGAAGGTTTTCCTGCCGCTCAAAGTATAGGTGATCAGATTATAGTTCGTCCATAGCTTTGCCAGTCTATCCACCTGCGGGCACAGGTAATGCGCAAAAAGCATCTTCTTCACGGAGAGTGTCTTAAAACTCTCAGGATGGGCAACGATATAGTCATAGTTATTGATCATAAAAACTAATTCAAAAAAGCGCGCGCGATCTTAAGATAGTCAGAATTTTACTGCCGAATTTTTCTTTAACGCTGAATTTTTTTTCTTTTTGGCGCAGCTGAGAGTTGGTTACAGGTAGTGGTTACAAACTTCCATCCTGGTAATCTATTAATCCTAAATCCCGGTTCAGACAAGCGCCGGGTTTGCGGGAAAGCGTGGCCCCAAACACCGATATCCCGTCGAGGCAGAGCGAAGTAAACGAGCGAAGGACTTGAGGAAGGAAAAGTGTTGAAAACAGAACCCTCAAGATACTTACGACCTTGAGGGTTCTGCAATCTTTGGTTGACGAACAGTGGAGCCGCAGAGAATCGAACTCTGTGGGTAAAGGTTGATATTTAGAGGTTTATTGAGCATTGAAATGGTGAGGGCACCGAATAGCGATCTTTATTTCGAAACCGATCAATTCCTTCACCAAGGAAACTTCGGAAAGGTTTATATCCAAATTTATGGAATTCCCGTGTTGATTGAGTCTTTGAAGAAATAAGCTGTTAAAAATCCCGGCCCTTGCAGCCACTATGAACAAAAAATCATTTTAGTCTTTCTTCTAACTTTCGAAATCTCAGCGAGCGCGCAAAAATGCGTCACAAAATATGACAGTGTCTCTAAGACGGAGTATTAAATTTTGACTGATAAAATGCCGTCATACAAAGGAGGATTAGAAATCCTGAAGAAAGTCATCGACACACATCTGAAGTGGCCTGGCGGAGGATGTTGGCATAGAGGGCACGGTCCTTAGTTGTAGAACCTGATGGCCGCTTAACAAACCAGCGAGGGTCCTAGACTTCCTGGACGGATGGATGCCGCCGATCGCCTTCGCGTAAATCGAATACCACATTTATTTCTTTCTTTGATTCTTTTCAATCATTGCGATAGAAACTTCGCTACTTAATCTGAGCTTTGGTTATCATTTGCGCATTTAATATAATTCGACACAATATGAAAACACTTCAAATCTTTTTAGGATGCTTTGTACTATGTAATTATACGTTCTCAATAATACTCTATGCGCAGCATGACAAAGAACTCCTAGT
>JBBDXJ010000203.1:0-3355 GCA_040902445.1 Cyclobacteriaceae bacterium
AGGATCAGCAGGGCCTCCAGGTCAATTTGAATTCCGTGATCGGATATTTTTTGCATATTATGAATACAAAATTTTAAATGAACGGCAATGTTTTAATTTTTGGGCAGGCGTGTGTGGTTGCATCGTAGGGACGCATAATTATGCGTCCCTACCACCCCGCGCACATCCTCCCCATGTAATCCGGTGCGTACGGTCTAAACTATCATGCCAGCGGCCACCGTTTCGTTCGTTCCTTCATCAACGAGGATCACGCTTCCGGTAATCCGGTTTTTCCGGTAACTGTCGAAAAATAACGGTTGGGCTGTGTGTATCTTTATCCGGGCAATATCATTCATCTGCAGCTGGGTGACATTGTCAAGGCGCGTCAGCGAACCGATATCGAGTTTATACTGGATCTCTTTCAGTACACCCCTTACCTCGCGACTGGTGTGTCGCAAATAAAACTTGTTGTTCAGGTTCACCGGTCGCTGATTCATCCAGCAAATCATCAGGTCGATGTCCTGGCCTGATTCGGGATGGTTGTTGGGCTTCGCGATTATATCGCCGCGGCTGATATCGATCTCGTCTTCAAGCGTCATGGTCACCGACATAGGTGCAAACGCCTCTTTCAGGACCTGCTCTCCAAACTGGATGGCTTTGATCCTGGAATTAAATCCGGATGGCAACACCAGCACTTCATCACCCGGGCGAAAAATTCCTCCCGCGATTCTCCCGGCATAACCCCGGTAATCATGATATTCTTTTGAATGCGGCCGGATTACATACTGCACCGGAAAACGGCTGTCAATATGGTTGTGATCGCTTTCTATGTGCACAGTCTCCAGCATGTGAATAAGCGTGGCACCCTGGTACCATGTCATTGACTGGGAACGGTTCACCACATTGTCGCCAACCAGTGCACTGATAGGCACGAACTGAATATCGGAAATTTCAAGTTTCGAGGAAAATGCCTTGTATTCCTGGACAATCTGATCATAAACTTTTTCATCGTAACTGACCAGATCCATTTTATTGACACAAACAATAATGTGGGGTATCTTTAACAATGATGCAATAAAGGAATGGCGGTAGGTCTGTTCAACCAGTCCTTTGCGCGCATCTATCAGTATCAGGGCCAGGTTTGCCGTCGAGGCACCCGTCACCATGTTACGCGTGTATTGGATGTGACCAGGTGTATCGGCAATGATAAATTTTCTCTTTGGGGTGGCGAAATAGCGGTAAGCCACATCAATGGTGATACCCTGTTCGCGCTCGGATTTTAATCCGTCAGTAAGCAGGGAAAGGTCCACATAATCAAAACCTTTTTTAGCGCTGGATTTTTCCACCGCCTCCAGTTGATCCTCAAAAATGGATTTGCTGTCATAAAGCAATCGCCCGATCAGCGTGCTCTTTCCATCATCCACACTTCCCGCAGTTGTAAATCTTAAAAGTTGATTATTTAGTTCTGACATGAATGAATGTTAAATTTTAATTCCGTTTTCAATTTTTAGATGTAGGCTTCATCGGTTCCCGGTTGCCAGTTGCCGGGTAAAAGCCACTCTTAGCATAATTCGCAGTTTGGCTTATGCATTCAAGTTATATCCAAACTCACCGGGTTCTTGAACTTTATAACCTGGATCAAAACTTTCCTCAACCCATTGAATATACTTATTTATCCTTTTGCTTAAGGTGTTATAATCAATCTTAAGGCTATCCATCCTCACGATGTCTTGGGCTGATCCAGTTTCGGTTAAAAATTCTAAATGAACAAACGTTTCATCACACTCCGATTGTGAATACACCAGATACTTGATGTAGTCCGCTTTGTATCGTCTTCGTCCATAACCCTCAACTATCATACAAGTAACTGATTTGGAAGATCGCCGAACCTGGCCTCCCTCTTCATACATTTCAAATTTGGGAAGTTCCAGGGATATCCGATGAACTTCAATTGCAAGCCGCTTTGACTCTTTAAAAATTTCAAGTTCTCTGTAGCTCATATATTTAGGGTCTAGTTTTCAAACTGGTAACCGGAACCTGGAACCTGGTAACCGGAACCTGGCAACCTGGCACCCGGTAACTGGAACCTGGCAACCGGAACCTGGCATCCGGCAACCTAAAAATACCCCGACTTCTTCCTATCCTCCATCGAAGTCTCCGACCGTTTATCATCCGATCGTGTGCCGCGTTCAGTTTTACGCGACGCAGCGATCTCGATGATGATCTTTTCCAGCGTATCGGCATCGGATTCAACGGCCCCGGTAATGGGCATGTCGCCGCAGGTTCTGAACCGTACCCGCTTTTTTACGGGAACCTCGTTCGGTTTCAGTTTCAGGTAAGGAGAAGTTGAAAGCAATGCGCCATCACGCGTTATGACCTCGCGATCATGTGCATAATATAATGTGGGTATGGGAATGTTTTCTGTAAGAATATATTGCCATACATCCATTTCTGTCCAATTGGAAATGGGAAATACCCGGAAGTGTTCGCCCATATGCTTGCGACCATTGAATACATTCCACAACTCTGGACGCTGGTTCTTTGGATCCCACTGGCCATATTCATCGCGATGCGAAAAAAATCTTTCTTTTGCGCGCGCCTTTTCTTCGTCGCGCCGTGCGCCGCCCATGGCAGCATCAAATTTACTTTTTTCAATGGTGTCCAGTAGCGTCACCGTTTGAAGCGCGTTGCGGCTTGCATTGTAACCCCGCTCCTCCTGTGCGCGACCTGTATCAATACTCTCCTGAACCGAGCCAACAATCAGACGCACGCCCAACTCCTTCACCAGCCAGTCGCGGTATTCCATAGTCTCTGGAAAATTATGTCCGGTATCAATATGGACTAATGGAAAGGGGATCTTTGCAGGATAAAAAGCTTTGCGCGACAGATAGGCAAGGGTGATAGAATCTTTTCCCCCGGAAAATAACAACGCAGGGTTCTCAAATTGCGCCACCACCTCGCGGATAACAAATACCGCCTCTGCTTCAAGCTCTTTTAAATGACTTAGATAATACTGGTGACTCATTTCTTTCTATGTGTAATCTAAATTGAATTTGTAAATTAGTTGCCGGTTTTTCCAGTTGCCTGTTGCCGGGTAAAAGCCACTCTTAGCATAATTCGCAGTTGGCTTATGCGTTCAAGTTATATCCAAACTCATCGGGTTCTTGAACTTCATAACCTGGATCAAAACTTTCCTCTGTTATAATCAATCCTAAGGCTATCCATCCTCATGATGTCTTGGGCTGATCCAGTTTCGAACCTGGCCCCCCTCTTCATACATTTCAAATTTTGGAAGTTCCAGGGACATCCGGTGAACTTCAATCGCAAGCCGTTTGGACTCTTTAAAAATTTCAAGTTCTCTGTAGCTCATATATTT
>JBBDXJ010000204.1:0-22930 GCA_040902445.1 Cyclobacteriaceae bacterium
GAAGTACAGATCAAAAATATTTTTGCTTACCGTTTTTTTTCGCACCGCACAAAAGGCGAGGGATTTTTTCTCTCCACGATGAGGAAAACTGAAAGAACGGAATCGCTGAGGTTAAAAAGTAAAACAAGTATTGCCACTCCCCTGAAAAAAATCCAGGAAAGGTTGCATGACTGGATCCTTGCTCCTGCAACATTCTTTCAATTCAATGACCTGATCTTTTACACACCCGCCCTTAAAGCAAAGGAGTTTGAATTTTTATTGCAGAATCTCAAGATCATGTACGCCGGCACCAACCTGGCAGCGCTCAAACATGAGAAACTGATCCCCGACCATGCGTTGGCATTATCAGTTGAACTGAACAAAGAAAGTTTTTCAACAGTTGAAGTGGCTGAAGCTGACGCTCTCAAGTATCTGCGGAAAGACACTATCCAAATCAACGGCGCGCCCCCGGGATTCACATTACTCACTTTCAAGAATACACCCATCGGTTGGGTAAATGTTTTATCCAATCGGGTAAATAATAGGTATCCGGCGGACTGGAGAATAAGGAAGTTGTAAGTTGTAAGTTCCAGTTATAATTGGTAAGGAATAAGCCGCCCGCCGCATAACGGTTTCAACTCTATTCCTTATACCGCCCTTGCGTTCACTAGATCCTTCGCTTTTACTGCCCTCATTCTCGCGCGCGCTCTGGATGACGGTTTCAAAAGGAAGACCTAATACACAAGTAAGGCTTCCCACAACCCCTCGGGTAGAGCAACGCCGCTGAAAAACAATCCGACGCAAGAAACTTTTTCCGCGTGGCCGGCGCGATTAATAGCCAGGGGCAGGGCACTCACTGAAAGGGACGTAAAGGTAACGGCAAAAACAATGGCCATTAACAATATCCCAACCGTGGAAGCACTGAACCAGATGGCGAGGGAACTCAGGGCGATGAAAACAAAACTCAGCCAGAAGATCCGCTTCATGCCATATTTGTTTACAACATAACTCATTGGCCAGGAAAGAATGGCCGAAAGGAGCAGGATAGCAACCACGATATGCTTGCCATCAAGAGCAAGAAGTGTATTCAATTTCGTTTCCAGAAGATCCGGCAGGCCATTGAACATCATTGTCGTGGCCAGGCCAACAGCTAAACCGAGAAAAAAGATAAAACCATACTCAGATTTTTGAGTCTCTTTTTTCGACATTATAGCTTCGCGGTTTCCACTGAGTTTAAACAAGCCCATAGAATTTTTCTTCAGCGCATAACCGGAAAGAAAGACAACAGCTCCGCCTATCATAAAGGTTACCGGCGCGCCGAGGTAATCAATGATATCAACAATAACAGGCTCCAGTGAATAGATCAGGTTCCCGACAATAGTTAGTATAGCCATAGCGTGGGGCAGCTTGTCAACAGGCGTAAATAGCTCCATCGTCGAGAGGGCGGGACTGGTAAAGATGCTCATGGCAATAAGCCAAAAGACGATCAGCACAGGCAGTATCCAGCGGAAGATCTCCCCGGGGTTGCCCAGCAAGGTGAAGGCTACAGCCATAAAGATCATCGCGGCGAAACTGATCCCTGAAGAAATGATGGGCAGCCGGTGGCCTTTTTCGAAACGGTAACGGTCGCCAAGCCTGCCGGCGATAACCGGTGTGATGACCAGGATAACACCCTGGACGGCCATCAACAAAAAAGTAAAATCCGTAAACTGAAACTGGACTAGCAACCGCGGCTGATAATTCTGATAAGCTATCCAACCGATAATGACCGAGCCATATAAGGCCGCAAGGCTCCAGAGTTGCTTCCAGCGGATCTGGGGCTCGTCTGCTCTTTTGAAAGGTTTTGTTTCAGGAATAAAAAGGGTTTCCATTGGGCAGGGGGTATATTTAAGTATATGAGTATATAAGTATATAAGGTAACCCCACCTGGTTAAAAGACAGGTTAGAAAGGTTAACAGGCAAGGTAAGATCGGTTAAGTCCCCTCACCTCATTTTTAATTAAACCTGAATTGACGTGTATTTAACCTGTATTAAACCTGCATTTAACCTGTATTTTAACCTGTATTTGAGATTTCCCTATTTTTGCCGTTTAAGCCTTAATAAAATGTCTTTATCCACGAAATACAACCCAGCTGAAGTCGAAAACAAGTGGTATAGCTACTGG
Source organism: Cyclobacteriaceae bacterium (assembly GCA_040902445.1). Lineage (GTDB taxonomy): Bacteria > Bacteroidota > Bacteroidia > Cytophagales > Cyclobacteriaceae > Chryseosolibacter. The sequence goes on from JBBDXJ010000204.1 coordinate 2,144, forward strand.
ATGAAAAGGGGCTTTTTTCACTCCGAACCCAATTCCGGAAAAGAGCCTTTTTGCATCGTAATTCCCCCTCCGAACGTTACAGGCGTGCTCCATATGGGCCACATGCTCAACAATACCATTCAGGATATCCTCGTTCGCAGGGCCCGTATGCAAGGCAGGGAGGCATGCTGGGTTCCGGGTACTGACCACGCCTCCATCGCCACGGAAGCTAAGGTCGTAGCCATGCTCCGCGAACGCGGGATAAAAAAATCAGATCTTAAAAGGGAAGAATTCCTGAAATACGCCTGGGAGTGGAAGGAGAAATACGGAGGCATCATCCTGGAACAGCTGAAAAGACTCGGCGCTTCATGCGATTGGGAAAGGACAACGTTTACCATGGACCCCGATTATTACGATGCTGTTATCAGCGTCTTTGTTGACCTTTACCGCAAGGGCTACATATACCGCGGGTTGCGCATGATCAACTGGGACCCCGCGGGTAAAACGGCCCTGTCTGACGATGAGGTCATCCATAAAGAGGTTTCGTCCAAACTGTATTATATCCGGTACCAGATCGAAGGCAGCGAAAACGAGTCAGTGACTATTGCCACCGTTCGGCCGGAGACCATTATGGCTGACTCTGCAATTTGTGTCAATCCGAATGACGAACGTTTTAAGCATCTGAAAGGAAAAAAAGCCTTCATCCCCCTGATCAACCGCGCTGTGCCTATCATCGAGGACGAATATGTTGCCATGGATTTTGGAACGGGTTGTCTGAAAGTAACGCCTGCCCATGACATGAACGACTACGAGCTGGGCAAGAAACATAATCTGGAAGTCATTGACATATTAAATGATGACGGTACTCTTAACGAGAAAGCAAAGATCTTTATTGGTGAAGACAGATTTATCGCGCGCAAGAAAGTAACAAAAGAACTCGAGGCGAAAGGATGTCTCGTGAAAGTAGAAGATTATCAAACCAGTGTCGGTTATTCTGAAAGGACCGATGCCGTTATCGAACCCAGGCTTTCCCTGCAGTGGTTCCTGGAGATGAAAAAGATCACCAAACCTGCGTTTGAAAATGTGATGAATGACGAGATCAGGTTGATCCCGCCGAAATTCAAAAACACATACCGCCACTGGATGGAGAACGTGCGCGACTGGTGTATCTCCAGACAGCTATGGTGGGGCCACCGTATTCCGGCCTGGTATGACGAGTCGGGAAATTATGTGGTCGCGAAAACCTCCGATGAAGCTCAGGAAATTTACCGGAAGAAATACAATGTTACGGGAGATGTAGTCCTGAATCAGGATCCCGATGTTATGGACACCTGGTTCTCCGCCTGGCTGTGGCCGATGGCGGTGTTTGATACTTCAATTTTTACAGATCCCGTCAATAACAAAGGCAACCGCGACCTCAATTATTATTATCCGACCAACGACCTGGTTACGGCTCCTGAAATATTATTTTTCTGGGTTGCCCGGATGATTATCGCCGGATATGAATACCGCGGCGAGAGGCCTTTCAGCAATGTTTATCTCACAGGAATTGTCCGGGATAAACTCGGAAGAAAAATGTCGAAGTCCCTGGGCAATTCTCCCGACCCGCTTGACCTCATCGCGCAATACGGGGCTGACGCCATCCGCACGGGCATGCTCTTCAGCGCCCCTGCAGGGAATGACCTTCTGTACGACGAAAAGTTGGTGGAGCAGGGCAGAAATTTTGCGAACAAGATCTGGAATGCCTTCCGGCTGGTCAACGGTTGGACTACCGTGAACTTCGCTCAGCCGGAAGAAAATAAGATTGCCATTTCGTGGTTTCGTGCCAGGCATCACCAGGCACTTGCGGAGATCGAAGATCATTTTTCCAAATTCCGGATCTCGGATGCATTGCTATCGGTCTACAAACTGATCTGGGATGATTTCTGTTCATGGTATCTCGAGATCGTTAAACCGGAATTCGGCAAACCCATCGACGCGCAAACATATGAGCAAACTACCGGGTTTTTCGAAATCCTGCTGAAAGCCCTTCATCCCTTCATGCCCTTCATCACGGAGGAGCTATGGCATGAGTTGAACGGAAGAAAGAAAGACGATTGTATTATCGTTACATCTTACCCCGTGGCGGAAAAGTTTTCGGCAGCAATCCTTTCCGAAGCGATCTTTGCTTTTGACGTGGTGACGGAAATACGCAACACGCGCAACACCAAAAACCTTTCGCCAAAAGAAGCGCTTACGCTGCTGGTGAAAAAGACCAGCGACTTACACGGAATTTCTTTCTGGCCCGTGATTAAAAAACTCGCGAACCTGAACCAGATTGAATTTGTGCAGGATTCGCCCGCCACCAATATCACGGCATTTCTGGTTCGGTCTGCAGAATTCTTTATTCCCCTGGAGGGCAAAGCAGATGAAGCAAAAGAACGCGAAGCGATCCGGAAGGAGATAACGTATCACAGGGGATTTCTGGCCATCGTGGATAAAAAACTCAGCAACGAAAAATTTGTGAACAGCGCGCCGCCCCAGGTTGTGGAAAGCGAGCGAAAAAAGAAAGCGGATGCTGAAGCAAAAATCAATGCGCTGGAAGAAAATCTCAGCCGGATCAGTTTGTGATCAGTTTGGCATTGTAGTTCTCGAAGATCGCTTTCAGGTGAGCGGGCTCATTCAGCGAAAGTGCGTTTTTCCTGATAAACTCTTCCATTACCGCTGCATGTTCTCCGAAAACCGGAAGTAATTTTTTCCTGCTCGCAGCCAGTTCCTTTACTTTTCCCTTTTCAGTGATATAAAATTTTGACTTTTTCAGGATTCGTTCATCGCGGGTACCCATGTCAAGCTTTTCATTGTAATTTGGTTTTTTCACTACTATGCCCGTCCGGGAGAGCAATGTGAGTTCACCTTCCGACAACACTTCAAAAAATCCGTTCAGGGGGCTATTGTCTTCATTCTTAAGGTCTTTCGCATTGACAAAATAATGCGGCGACCTTGTCAGTGAATCGACCCATACAAAACTTTTTACTTTTTTCCCGCTCAAAACCTTGACACCTTTCGCAACTTTAATCTCAAATTGATCCTGGTCTATTTCATAACGCGCAGGGTAGTCTTCAATCATTCTATCCGCCTCGTACAATAAAAAAGTAGTGCGTCTCCAATCCGGATTCAGATAGGTGTTTCCTATAACACGCCCGGGTTCCAGTGGAATGCCGTATAAATTATCAAAGGTGGCTAATCCATTTGCATCGAAAAGATTATCCAGCGTGTTTGCCGCGCGGATATTTTTCGGAACAGTGCTGTTGGGTTGGGCAAAGGCCTCCAGGGTGCAAACGAAGACGACAGCCAGAATAGTAAATGTTTTCATAGTTTAAAGACGGGCAGCAAATAATAGATCGATGTTTTTGTACTTAAGGCCAAATTTACGGGCAACATGTTCATTTGTCAATCCCCCTTTATACGTGTAAACGCCTTTCATAAACCATTTATGGGAAAAGATCATTTCTTCAATTCCACCCTCTTCCGCTGCCCGTAATATCGTGGGCGTGAAGATATTACTCAGGGCGGTGGTTGCGGTATGGGCGACGCGGGAAGCGACATTAGGCACACAATAATGGATCACTCCATGTTTGCGAAAAACGGGCTTGCTAAGGGTGGTGATCTCCGAGGTCTCGATGCAACCTCCCTGGTCGATGCTGAGGTCGATGATAAGAGAATCAGTTTTCATGCGCATCACCATTTCCTCGGAGATAACGTGGCGGGCGCGACCTTTTTCCGCGCGCAGCGCGCCGATCACCACGTCGGCCGATTTTAAAGTTTCGCTCAGGGTCAGCGTGTCAATGGTCGAGGTATAGATCTGCTGGCCGAGCATACTTTTGATCCTGCGCAGCTTATAGATATGATTGTCAAAAACCTGCACTTCCGCCCCCAACCCTATGGCTGCGCGCGCCGCGTATTCCGCCACCGTGCCCGCGCCTATGATCACCACTTTGGTGGGAGGAACACCGGTGATACCTCCAAGAATCACACCTTTCCCGCTGTTGGCGGAACTGAGATTTTCGGCGGCAATGAGCAGCACCGTTGTGCCAGCTATTTCGCTCATCGCCCGGATGATGGGCATACCCCCGACTTTATCCTCGATAAATTCATAGGCGAGCGCCGTCACCTTTTTCTTAAGCAGGGCTTGAAGGTTCTCTGTTTTAAGATGCCCCAGTTGAAGCGCGGAGATCAATCCCTGATTCGCATGCAACATTTCGATTTCCTCAAGGGTGGGCGGTTCAATTTTAAGTATAACATCCGCTTTGTATACCTCCTGAGGCGAGTACACGATCTTGGCTCCCGCTTCGCTGTACTGCTTGTCAGTGAATTTTGAGCCAATCCCGGCCTTGGCCTCCACCCATAGCTCGTGACCATTGTTGACCAGCAAGGCTACCGCGTCCGGTGTGAGGCTTATACGATTCTCCTGTAAGGATATTTCTTTGGGAAGACCTATAAAAAAGGAGTGTTTTCCCTTTTTTACCTTCATCAACTTTTCTTCCGGATACAGGCTCGTTTTTGTGGCGAGCGCTTCAAATCCGCTTTTTTTCTTTTCCGTCATGAACAGAAAGGGCTATGGTTCTATGGTTTTGATTCTCTACAGTAATGGATATCTCAGCGTGTTCAGCGGGTATCAGGGATGGAATTTTTTCCGGCCATTCGATCAAACATAGGTCCCCGGAATAAAAATATTCTTCGCTCCCAATATCGTAAGCCTCTGCTTCATTTTTGATCCTGTAAAAGTCAAAATGATAAATTTTTTTTTTATCCCTGGTCTGGTATTCATTGATAATAGAGAATGTCGGGCTGCTCATGGTATCCTCCACACCGATCAGGGAACAAATGCTTTTGATAAAAGTCGTTTTTCCCGACCCAATTTCCCCATAAAATAACCAAACAGGGCAATAACCTGCTTTTCGCAAAAATACCCTTGCCACCTCACCTAAATCATCCTGTTTTACTTCCTGACAGGTGGTACTGCTGCCATCACACCACATTCTTCGAAGTTAAGAAAATTAAAGGAATGATCATTTCCTCCATGCTTACTCCTCCGTGCTGAAAAGTATCTTTATAAAAATTCACGTAATAATTAAAGTTATTGGGATAGGCAAAAAACTGATCTTCGATGGCAAAAACATAAGAGGTAGACACATTCATTTTAGGCAAAAACAACCGGTCCGGTTTTGACACCTGCATTACTTTGTCTCCTTCATAACCGAGGTTCTTTCCTTGTTTATAGCGCAGGTTGGTATTTACCGTGCGGTCGCCGATGATCTTGAAAGGCCGCTTTACGCGGATAGTCCCATGGTCGGTGGTAATAATTACCCTTACATCTTTTTCAGAAATTTTCCGGATAATATCGATCAGCGGCGAGTGCAAAAACCAGGATTTCGTAAGGGACCTGTAGGCCGATTCATCGGGTGCAAGTTCGCGTACCATGGCCATATCGGTGCGGGCATGTGAAAGCATGTCGACAAAATTGTATACGATGATATTCAACTCGTTGTTGAAAAGGTTGTTGACTGAATCAGCGAGATTGCGTCCCTCCTCCAGGTTTTTGATTTTGTGATACGACATCTTTCCCTGGATGTTGTTCCTTCGCATCTGTTTGGCGAGAAACTCATCCTCCGAATTATTCTTGCCTTCTTCTACATCTTCACCTACCCAGAGGTCGGGATTGGTTTTTGCCATTTCCGACGGCATTAGCCCTGAGAAAATTGCATTGCGGGCATAGGCGGTTGTCGTGGGCAGAATCGAGTAATAATGTTCTTCCTGATCGATGGTAAAGTACTCGCTGATAACAGGTTCAATGACTTTCCACTGATCATACCGCAGGTTATCGATCAGGATAACAAAGACAGGTTTTTTCTGATTCAACTCCGGAAAGACCTTTCGCTTCATGAGTTGGTGTGAAAGCAGGGGCTTATCCGCTTTCGGGTCATTCAGCCAACTTTCATAATTGCGCATAATGAATTTGGCGAAATTGGCGTTGGCCTCGGTCTTCTGCATATCCAGGACCTCCGCCATATCCTGGTTGTCGTCCATTTGCACTTCCCAGAAAACCAGTTTCTTATAGATATCGGCCCATTGCTCATGGTTCATCACATCCTGAAAAGCCATGCTGATCTTACGGAATTCCTGCTGGTAGTTCAGGTTGGTTTTTTCAATGACCAACCTTTTATTCTCCAGGATCTTTTTCACCGCCAGGAGGATCTGACTCGGATTCAAGGGCTTAATGAGGTAGTCGGCGATTTTTGATCCAATGGCTTCTTCCATGATCTGCTCCTCCTCGTTTTTGGTGATCATAACCACGGGCAGATTGGGTTTGTTGTTCTTGATCTGGCTGAGGGCTTCCAGGCCCGACATTCCAGGCATATGCTCATCGAGGAAGACCACGTCAAAGTTCTTGTCATCACACATCTCAACGGCATCCGCACCATTGTTCACAGGGGTGATGTCGTAACCACGTTGTTCGAGGAAAATGATATGGGGTTTTAGAAGATCAATTTCATCATCCGCCCAGAGTATATTATATCGCTGCATAGCTCCTGTTTTTGTGAAAGTTATCTAAATATAGACTGTAAAACCTGCATTTGACCGGCCATTCAAAGTGTAAATTGTTGATTTATAAGGTTTAATTTACGCTGAAGTGCAAAACCAGGCCAACGCTCATTAAATTTACCTGAATCATTGTCTATTGAACAAAAAGAAAATCATTAACGATCCGCTTTACGGGTTTATTCATGTCAAGAGCGAGTTAATATTTGACATTATTTCTCATCCCTACTTTCAGCGGTTGCGATACATCAAACAACTGGGTCTCACCGACCTGGTATATCCCGGGGCGGTGCACACCCGGTTTCAGCATGCCTTAGGGGCGTTGCACCTGATGGGGAGGGTTCTGGATAACCTGCGCTTCAAAGGCGTCGGGATTTCCCATGAAGAGTATGAAGCTGCGCAACTGGCGGTGTTGCTACATGATATCGGCCACGGTCCGTTCTCCCATGCACTGGAACACTGCCTGCTTCCCGGGGTGAAGCATGAAAGCATTTCTTATTTGTTCATGTCTGCGTTGAATGCTGAGTTCAACGGCGCCCTGGACCTCACGCTTAAGATTTTCAGGAACAGTTATCCCCGGAAATTTTTTTTTCAGCTTGTTTCAAGTCAGCTGGACATTGACAGGCTGGATTATCTGAACCGGGATTGTTTTTTTTCCGGCGTTCAGGAAGGCACCATCGGCGTTGACCGGATTATTCTGATGTTGCACGTCCACGAAGATCAACTCGTCGTTGAGGAAAAAGGGATCTACAGCATTGAAAATTTTTTGAACGCCAGACGGCTTATGTACTGGCAGGTTTACCTGCACAAAACGACGGTGTGCGCCGAGCGCATGCTGGTCAACCTTATACGCAGGGCACAGTCATTGATACGCGCAGGTGAAATCATTCCGGCCAGTGAATCGCTGAAATTATTTTTAGAAAATACCTTTACCATTGAAAGTTTAAAAAATAAGAAAAAGGCTTTGAGCGCTTTTGGAAAACTGGATGATCACGATATCTGGGGCGCTATCAAACTCTGGCGTCACCACAAGGACCGCATTTTAGCAATCCTTTCCGGGATGCTTCTCGACCGAAAGCTTTTCCAGATAATTCTGAGCCATGAGCCAATTAAAAAAAGTGTAATTGAAAAGATCAGAACCTCCATCACGCAGAAATATCAGACCTTAAGGGCCGAATCATCTTATCTTTATTCGCACGGCACCGTTACCAACGAGGCGTATACCGAGGGTGAAAAGATCAACATCCTTACCCGTTCGGGAGCATTGCTGGATATTGCCCAGGCGTCCGATTTACCCAATATCAAAGCGATCAGCAAAATCGTGAAAAAAAACTATCTGTGCTGGCCTAAAGATGTATCTTTGTAAATAGTCATTGGTCGTTGGTCATTGGTAAAGGCCGCGAGAGATTCTCAGTCGAGTTTAAAAAAAGAAATTTTTCCCGGTCTCTTGTATGATTACACCATGAACAAACTAATGACTAATGACTAATGACCAATGACTAATGACTATATCATGGAATTTACTATTGATCAAGTAGCCGGGATGTTGGGTGGTGAAGTGAAAGGTGATGGAAATGAAATGATTAATATGCTGGCAAAAATCCAGGAAGCGAAAAAAGGTCAGATCACTTTTTTGTCAAACCCCAAATACGAACCTTATATTTATACAACCAAAGCTTCGGCTGTCATTGTAAATAAAGACTTCGTTCCGAAAAAACCCATTGCGTCAAACCTTATCCTTGTTGAGGATCCCTATATAAGTTTCACTGCCCTGCTTGAAGAATATCACAAGCTGATGAGTTTCCAAAAAGTGGGTATTGAACAACCATCTTTCTGCGGTGAGGATGTAGTCGAGGGAGAAAATATTTATCGCGGTGCATTTTCATACATAGGGAGCAATGTCAGGATTGGCGACAATGTCAAAATATACCCTCATGTTTTCGTCGGGGATGATGTAGTTATCGGTGACAATACCATTTTACATCCACATGTAAAATTATATGCGGGTACGCGGATCGGCAGCCATTGCATCATACATGCCGGTACCGTTATTGGCAGTGATGGTTTTGGATTTGCCCCGCAGGAAGATGGGAGTTATAAGGCCATTCCGCAGATGGGAAATGTAATTATTGAAGACCATGTTTGTATTGGCGCCAATACGGTGATTGATTGTGCCACGCTCTCGGGTGACTCCACTATAATAAGACAGGGTGTGAAACTCGACAATCTTATTCAGGTTGCTCACAATGTTGAGATCGGCAAGAACACGGTTATTGCCGCGCAGACGGGGATTTCCGGTTCCACCAAACTGGGTGAAAATTGTGTTGTTGCCGGCCAGGTTGGCATGGCAGGGCATATCGTCATCGCCAATAAGACAAGCATTGGCGCGCAGGCGGGTATTTTGAAATCCATATCTAAAGAAGGCCAACAGATCATCGGCTCGCCGGCCTTTGATGTGAAAGAATTTTTCAAAGCGTACGCTGTTTACAAGAAACTACCCGATCTGAATCACCGGCTTCGGGAATTGCAGAGCAAACTGCTGCACGCCGAACGCAAAACCGAACCCAGGTCCAAAGAAAGTAGGTAATCCTCCACCTATCAATCGATTGCAGAATCAGGGTTCCGAATGATTGGATTATCCGGATAATTGGGTTTAAATTTGCCCACTTTCCATACCTATGCTCAATATCAAACAGCAAACCATTCAAAAATCCGTTACGATATCGGGTGTTGGTCTGCATACGGGAGTTCAGACGAATATGACTTTCCTGCCTGCAAAACCAAATCACGGCATCAAATTTCAGCGGATCGACTTGCCTGGTTCACCGATTATCAATGCGGATTGTGAAAATGTAGTTGATGTTTCCAGGGGAACAACTATTGAGCAGAACGGGGCCAGGATCAGCACCATTGAGCATACACTCGCCGCGCTGGTGGGGTTGGAAATCGACAATGTTATGATTCAACTCGATGGTCCTGAGTGCCCTATAATGGATGGAAGTTCCATTCAGTTTGTAGAAACGCTTAAGGAAGCCGGAACAGAGGAACAAAACGCGTTGAGGGACTTCTTTGAAGTTCAGGAACCGCTGTTTTACCGGGAAGCAGCCCGAAATGTCGAGATCGCAGCGCTGCCGCTCGACGATTATCGGGTAACAGTAATGATAGACTACAATTCCCCTGTGTTGGGAAGCCAGCACGCATCGATCACTGATATCCGGCAATTTGAAAAAGAAATAGCATCATGCAGAACCTTTTGTTTTTTGCACGAGCTGGAAATGCTTTATAAAAATAATCTCATCCGCGGCGGAGATCTGAATAATGCTATCGTCATTGTTGACCGCGTTGTAAAGGATGATGAACTGGACAACATCGCCAAAATGCTCGGGAAGCCGAAAGTTGCCGTCAAACAGGAAGGCATCCTCAACAACATTGAATTGCGTTATAAAAATGAACCGGCGCGCCATAAGCTGCTGGATATCGTCGGAGATTTGGCGCTTTGCGGAAGACCCCTCAAAGCGCAGGTACTGGCCGCCCGCCCCGGACATGCCGCCAACGTAGCATTTGCAAAAAAATTAAAGAAGGCGATGCATGAAGCTGACAAACAAGGCAGGCCCAAATACAATCCATCATTACCTCCTGTGATGGATATAAACAAGATCACCGCCACGCTTCCACACCGATATCCGTTCCTGCTGATTGATAAAATAATTTACCTGGACAACGAGAGCGTAGCGGGTGTAAAAAATGTGACCGCCAACGAATTTTTCTTTCAGGGCCACTTTCCGGGAAACCCGGTTTTTCCAGGGGTACTTCAGATTGAAGCCATGGCTCAGATTGGCGGGATTCTTGTGCTCAACACTGTGCCCGATCCTGAAAATTACTGGACCTACTTTTTAGGGATCGAAAGCATTAAGTTTAGAAAAATGGTTCTTCCCGGCGACACACTGGTCATTCAGTGTGATCTGGTGGCGCCGATAAAACGTGGGATTGCAAAGATGTATGGTCGTGCATTTGTTGGTAATTCCCTGGTCTGTGAGGGTACGATGACCGCCAGTATCGTTCGAAAAAATACATGAGCAGATTTCCTTTAGCAAACGTTCATCCTGAAGCAAAGATCGGCAACAATGTTGTCATTGAGCCTTTTGCCACTGTTCACAAAGATGTGGTGATCGCAGACGGAACCTGGATCGGCCCGAATGTAATTTTGTGGGATGGCACCCGTCTTGGGAAAAATGTAAAGATCTATCCCGGTGCCTCAGTATCGTCTGTGCCGCAGGATCTGAAATTCGCCGGCGAAAAAACCGAAACACATATCGGCGATAATACTGTCATCCGGGAATTTGTGACAATCAGTCGTGGCACCACCGATAAGTTTAAGACTTCTATCGGTAAAAACTGTTTGCTGATGGCGTATGTACATGTGGCGCACGATTGCCTCATCGGCAACAACTGCATTCTTGTAAACGCCGTTCAGGTTGCAGGTCATGTCACCATTGATGACTGGGCTATCATCGGAGGTGCAAGCGCCCTTCATCAATTTGTGAAAGTAGGCGCACACGTGATGGTGTCGGGAGGTTCACTGGTAAGAAAAGATATTCCACCCTACACAAAAGCAGCACGCGAACCTCTCACTTACGCCGGCATCAATTCTATCGGACTGCGGCGAAGAGGATTTTCTCCTGAAAAGATTAACGAGATCCAGGAGATCTACAGGTATATTTTCCTGAAAGGCATCAACAACTCGAAAGCACTTGAGGTAGTGGAGCAGGAGATGGCAGGTAGCACCGAACGGGATTACATCGTTGATTTTATCCGAACTTCGGAACGCGGTATCATGAAAGGATACGGCGGAAGCGATTAATAATGGCTGTAGAGACAAGGCATGCCTCGTCTCTACCTGTTTCCTAATTTTACACTGTGACATCATCCTCAGCGAAAGATTCCAATAGCTACCCCCTAACCATTACGGTTAATGATCTCAGCAAACGTTTTAACCGCGAGTGGATCTTTAAACATTTCAATTACGAGTTCTGCGAAGGGAACACTTACGCTATAACAGGCCCTAATGGGTCAGGAAAATCAACTCTCCTTCAGGTAGTCTGGGGACAGGTACCACAGAGTTCCGGGACCATTCGGTATCAAAAAGGATCTTTAGAAATTCCCATAGAAGAGGCATTTCGCTATTTGTCGATTGCCACTCCCTACATGGACCTCATCGAGGAATTTACGCTGTCTGAAATTTTGGATTTTCACTTTAAGCTGAAAAAAATTCGCACGGGCGTTAGTGCGCATGATCTGCCCGGCATGATGTACCTCGAAGACGCGTCGGAAAAACAACTGATCAATTTTTCCTCGGGCATGAAACAAAGGCTTAAACTTGCTCTCGCCTTTTACACGGAAGCCGACGTATACTTCCTTGATGAGCCCGGAACCAACCTTGATAGTCGTGCTTTTGAGTGGTATAGCCGCGAATTGAGGCAACTCCCGGATAATGCCATAATCTTCATCGCTTCCAATAACGAAGATGAATACCCCACAAATGCGACGATCGTCAACCTGATGGATTTCAAGAAATAGCCGGGCAGCGGACGGGCATAAGAATTTTAACCTGCATCACTTGGAAGCAACCTAAAAAAACTCCCTGAAAGCACTGGAATTGTTTTTTTTAGCCGGCAAGAGAGTAGGGTTAATCGCGAAAATTGCCCGAAAAAGCCTTTAAAAAACCTCAAAAGGTTACATAGGGCTATTTTTTCGGTATTAATCCCCGCGGCATGACATTTGAATTATGTATTTTTACTGACAATCTTGGAATTCTTAATATTTTATAAATGAAAATTGCATCCAGAATACTTTCCCTTTTGATACTCGTCATGATCACTACCTTTTACATGGGTTGTAAAAAGGATGACGATAACACCGAAACCGAAGAAAAAAAGCAGTTAGATAAGCTGAAAAGCGTCTGGACAATCGTGTCGGCCAATGACGGCGCGGACAGAACAGTGGACTTTACAGACCCAAACGACCTGGTTTTAACCCTTGCAGGGAATTACGTTGAAGGTGGAACCTACAACTACAGTTTTACCGGAACAAGACCAACCCCCAGCCCCTGGCCTGTGAACGGAAACTGGAAATTCGGTACCAATAAATCCACGCAAATTATCCGAGATCCGGGTAGTGCGAATGAAATAGAAATGACCTATCAGGTCACGGCGACCGAGCTCATTATTTTGTTTAATATTCCCGATGGTCACCCAGGCTGGGCAGGGAGCCGGGTTGGTTCTGTAACCGGCGACTGGACGTTTACCTTCACAAAATAAAGTTCAAGGCGACTACGCTAAGCTTCGTCGGGCGAGCCTTTGACGAGGCCTTACTTCAATATCACAATAGTGATCCCGTCTCCGCCGCGCTCGACATGTTCGTCATGAAAAGTTGCAACCTGTTTTACCGCGCGCAGTTGTTCGCGAATGACCTTTCGCAATATCCCCTCCCCTTTGCCGTGTAATACCTTGATCTCACCATGCCCCAGCAGGAGGGCAGTATCGAGAAAGCGCTCCAGCAGTGGCACAACCTCCTCTACCCTCTTTCCGCGCACATCCAGGGTGGGATTGAAATGGGCTTGCTTCTCATACAGGTTCATTCCGGAGGCCCTGGGCCGCGGATTGATTTCTTTTTCGACAGCCTCCGTGACCTTCTCCAGTTTGTTGATATGGATCAGTGATTTAAATTCGCCGAACTGCACCGAGGCGGTTTTATCTTTCAGCGCCACAACGGTTCCGCTACCTTCTTGTCCGATGATCCTCACCCGGTCACCTTCGCGAATGGCAGTTTTGGACTTTTCAGGTTTTTCTGTTTTCTTCTGATTGACGCGCTGATTAAGAGCCTGAAGATTTTGCCTGACCTTCATGGTTTCTTTTCGCTCGGCTTTGTTTTCACGTATGTGCCGGATGGTTTTTTCAATTTCGCGGTTCGTTTCTTTCAAAAGGCCCGCGGCTTCCTCTTTAGCTTTTGCAATGATCTCTTTTTTTCGAGTCTCCAGGTCTGAGGAAAGTGTCTGGTATTTTGCCAATGATTGCTTAAGCTCCGCTTCCTGAAGTTCCATGCGCCGGATCTTTTCGCTGAGCTCCTGCCTTTCTTTTTCCAGTTTTCTCACCATGGATTCAAAACCGGTGAGATCTTTTCCGACAAGTTTTTCCGCCTGCGTGAGCGTATTTTTCGGAAGCCCCGTTTTTTTAGCGATCTCAAGGGCGAAAGAACTTCCCGGCTTTCCTATGTCGAGGATGTATAACGGCATCAGGTGCTGGCTGTCAAACCGCATCGCAGCGTTGCGTATACCCTGCCGTTGGCCTGCGAATAATTTTAAATTGTAATAATGCGTTGTGGCCACACCCCACACGCGTTTGGCAACCAGTTCCTGCAGCACGGCTTCCGCGATCGCGCCGCCAAAATTCGGATCTGTTCCCGAACCCAACTCATCGAGTAACACCAGGGACTTCTCAGAGGCTGACTCCAGAAATACCGTCATATTTCTCAGGTGACTGCTATAGGTGCTGAGATCATTCTCGATAGATTGCTGGTCGCCGATATCGAGAAAGATATCACAGAAAATTCCAACGCGCGACCGATCTGAAAGCGGGATCAGCAAACCACACTGCACCATATATTGCAGCAGACCAACCGTTTTGAGGCAAACCGACTTTCCTCCTGCATTGGGCCCGGAAACAAGTAATAACCGGTCAACTGGATCCAACTCGATATTAAGTGGTACCACTTCGCGTTTGCCCCTCAGGCTTAAGTAAAGCAACGGATGTTTCGCCTGATACCATGTGAGCTCGGGGCCATTCCCGATCACGGGAAGATCCCCGTTTATCTCCAGTGCAAACTTTGCTTTTGCCCGGACAAAGTCTATTCGCGATAAAAATTGAAAGGATTGCCTGAGCGAGCCCAATTCTTCCCGCATAGCAGCGGTGAGCATTTTCAGAATAGCAATGATCTCCCTTTTCTCCGCGTGCTCCAAATCGCGGATCTCATTGTTGGCATCCAGCATTTCCGCCGGCTCCATAAAAACTGTCTGCCCTGTGGCAGATTCGTCCAGAATAAATCCTTTTATTTTGCGTTTGTGTTCCGCCTGAATGGGCAATACGACCCTTCCGTCACGAACTGTTGGGAGAGCGCCTTCAGGAACCCAACGCTCTGCTACTGCATTCCTGAAAAGCTGATCGGCAAGGCGCCGCAGCCTGGATTGTTCCTCACGCAATTTCTTCCTGATCTTTCCAAGCTCCGGACTTGCTGAATCCCGCACCATTGCCTTATCGTCAATCTTCTGGTAGATCAGGTCTGTTAGCCTGGACGTAATAACAACGGGTTCGGTTAACTTGAAAAGTTCAGGATAGATCTCTTTCCCTTTCGAAAGAAAATTCTTACAACCGAGGATAGTTTCAAGGGCAAGTGCAAGCTTGATAAACTCATCAGCATCGATGTAATTTCCCTCAAGAGAGATCTTGTTTAACCATTCATCTGCATCGTAATAATGCCTGGATGGGAAGGTTTCATTTTTCTCGAGGATTAGCCTGAATTCGAGCGTTTGCCTTAACAGGATCTTCACCATCTCGGCATCGGTGCTGAAGTTCATACCCTCAACCCAGGACCCGCCGGCGGCTGACAAACAATAAGAGGCGAGCCTGAGGCGAATCTGATCAAAGCCAAGCTTTTGTTCCAGGGTGTGGGGATAGATCATTGCTGGTCAGGACGAAAAGGGGCGCGTTGTTCTCTTAGTTGCAAGGTATCCACCAGGGCGGTGTAGATGAGCTCCATGTCTTTAGGGCGCTCCATATAGTAGTCGAACGATCTCCGGAATACACTGTCGTGTACAGCGGCCTTTTCAAACACCATGGCTTCTATTTCTGTGAAAACCTTCTTCGAGGAATCACGGGAAAGTGCAAGGTGGTTTATCTTTTCTTCAGCGATATACAGTTCCTCCATGACCTGCACCATTTCCTGCTTGCTAAGTATCCCCGCAGGGTTTTTTTCCGTGCATGACGATATCGAGGCTAAGGCCGCCAGAAAAAAAAATGTCTTTATAAAAATATGCGTTAAACCTTTCACAATTTTCTATGCCCTAATCTCAATTAAGGTGCCAAAAATACTCATAATTATCCTATTTTGGGGCCCGGAAGACAATTGGTTCTACGACGATTTCTGCGGAAAATTGACCTGCTGATCTTTAATTTACAATTTACTGTTAAACAAAATAAAGTGCCCTGACAAAATCTGTCCTGAACAGCGCAAATTGTCAACGGACGGTCTTAACCCGGAAAGCTCTTGAGAGATATACTTAAAAAATTAAGGCGGTATGAAATTCAGATCCGCAAGGCGATCAACAGCCATATGCAGGGGGATTTCCGATCGATATTCAAGGGTTCCGGCCTTGAATTCGATGACGTGCGTCCCTATCAGTACGGCGACGATATCCGCACTATTGATTGGAATGTTTCCGCCAAGGGCCAT
Source organism: Cyclobacteriaceae bacterium (assembly GCA_040902445.1). GTDB lineage: Bacteria > Bacteroidota > Bacteroidia > Cytophagales > Cyclobacteriaceae > Chryseosolibacter. The sequence goes on from JBBDXJ010000204.1 coordinate 18,206, forward strand.
GGAACCTTTGTCAAAACCTTTCGGGAAGAAAAAGAGCAAACCGTATTTTTTATCCTGGATGTAAGCGCTTCCGAAGATATCGGTAACCCGGGAAGGACAAAAGCAGATGTGGCAAAAGAAATTTGCGGGGTCCTGGCAATGTCGTCCGTGAAAGAATCCAGCCATGTAGGGCTGATCTGTTTTTCAGATATCAAGGAGAAATATTTCAAACCAACCAAAGGACATTCGCAGGCATACGAAATAATTTCAGCGCTCGCTTCGCTCAAACCGGTATCACTAAAAACTAACTTAAACAGGGCAATCGCCTTTGCACTCAATATCATCAAACGCCGGAGTGTCATCATCCTGATCTCGGATTTTATTGATGAAGGATATTTTAACAACCTGAAATCACTCGCCCGCCGACATGATCTGGTGGTTATTCAAATCAGCGATAAACGGGAAACACGGCTCCCGAAACTTGGCATTATCCCCATCATCGATAAAGAATCGAGGCGCACACTTTGGATCAACACATCTTTCGGGGATTTCAGGGACAAGGTAACTAAGCGGTATGAAAGCCGTAAAAATGAACTGGAAGTATTCAGCCGCAAGCACCAGGTGAATTTTATCACCGTCGATACGGATGAAGATTACGTACCCAAACTTCTCAAACTCTTTAAAGTGCGAAACAAATCCTTAAAATCATCATGAGTTCACACGGGCTTTTAACGCGCTGCAGCGGGGTCAAGGCAAGTATCTGTATTCTTTTCTATTTTCTTCTGCCACCCTGCGTCGTTGCACAGGATACCGAGGTCCTGGTCCGCGGAGGATTTCTTTCGGATAGTTTAAAAATAGGCGAACAAACAGCTTTTTACCTCGCAGCACGATATCCCAGCAACGTTACAATTCTATTTCCGGATTCCACTCATTTCTTCGCCCCGTTTGAATATGAAAGCAAGGAGTACTTTTTCACCGAAACAACGGATGGAGTAAGCGCGGATAGTACTATTTATTATCTGACCACCTTTGAAGTAGACAGAGTTCAATATCTCAACCTGCCCGTTTACGTTGTGCACAACCGCGACTGTACGATCATGCAAACGGAATCCGACAGCGTACTGATCACCCAGTTCGTTGCCCAGGTACCGGATACAGTCTCGACCGATAAGTTGCCGCTCAGGATGAATACCGCTTACCAGAAAGTTTTTTACGACCTCAATTTCTGGATGATCGTTATTATCATATCGGCTTTGCTCACGCTGATTGTGCTGGTGTGGGTACTGTTCGGAAAAAGGATTAAAAGGTATTTCAAAGCGCGCAAAATGCTAAAAAACCACGCGTACTTTTTACATACTTTCAACTCATTCCTGTCACAATTGCAGACGACCTTTACAACACCAACCACTGAATCAGCACTTGTTGCATGGAAAAAGTATATGGAGCAACTCGAATCAAGACCGTATACGAAATTAACCACACGCGAAACGCTCCGGCTGATAAAAGAACCTGCCCTGACGGAACACCTCAGCCGGATAGATAAAGCGATCTATGGTCACGATACAACGGTCATTGAGTCTCTGGAGAACTTAAAAAACTTTGCGCACCAACAATTCAAAAGGAAGCTGAAGGAGGTGCAACATGGATAATGAACTGATCACACCATGGTATAGCCTTTCGTGGTTTGAGCCCGCTAGTCTCAGTTCGTTCTCCTGGGAACAACCGCTCTTTCTTTGGGTAATATTAGCCATACCACTGATCTTTGTTATGCGGTGGTCGCTGCGTTATTACTTTAATCAAAAATTGCCGGTGGCTGTTTCTTCCAGGGATTTGAAAAGTTCGGCAGCGAACCTCATCAGGTTAATACCGGAAATTCTCCTCATGCTTGTATGCATTCTCCTGCTCACCGCTATGGCAAGGCCGCAAAAGACAAATGAAAAGGTCGAGCAGTTTACCGAAGGCATAGATATCATGCTCGCCATGGATATTTCTCAGTCCATGCAGATCGAGGATTTTCAACCTAACCGCCTTGAGGCTGCCAAACGAGTTGGACTTGATTTTATTCAGGGAAGGCTTCAGGACCGGATTGGGCTTGTGGTATTTTCAGGCGACGCATTTTCGCTGGCGCCATTGACAACCGATTACGAGCTGTTGCGATCATATGTCAGGGACATAAATTTTGAAATGATCGACAACCGCGGAACAGCCATTGGCAGCGCTCTGGCGGTGGTAACAAACAGGATGCGCGAGTCGGAAACAAAATCCAAGGTCTGTATCTTGTTAAGTGACGGCGACAATACCGCCGGAAATATCGACCCAATTACCGCCGCGGAACTCGCCTCCGCGTACGGAATAAAGATCTACACTATTGTGGTTGGGCGGGAAGGATTGGTTCCCTATGGCAAGGACTTTTTCGGAAGACCGAACATGATTGAAAACACCGTTGATGAATCCACTATGCGGAACATCGCCGAAATCGGAGGCGGTGAATTTTTCAGGGCAACCGATAACCAGGCCCTGGTTTCTGTTTTCAGCAAGATCGACCAGTTAGAGAAAGCCGAGATCAAGGAAACCCGTTACAAGGACACCTCTGACTATTACTTCATCTACCTCCAATGGGCTGCCTCGCTTTTTCTCCTGTGGCTTCTGCTGAAATCAACCTTCATCAGCAATGTACTTCAGGATTGAGTAGTAAGAAGGAAGGGAATAAGGGCATAAGGCATAGGGCATAAGGGCTAGCACATCAATTGCCTCCACCTTCAGGTGGTGGATAAAGAATGAGTTAGTTGAAGGGGCTTTAGCCCAATGGATTGCATGTAGGTCGAAAGTTTCGGGCTAACCCCACAATGATTTAGTGATTCAATCCACTAGCTGAAGCCAGTGGCAATTGATGGGTGCATTACAGGCCCGGAGAGCTGCCGGCGTAATAGATGAGGCGAACTCCAAAGATGAGCAGGACGAATCCGAGAATGATGTTGAGGTTGCGAATGAATTTAGGCGTTAATAATCGTCGCAGTTTGTCTGCGAGTTTGGCTTTGAGAACATCGGTAAAAAAAACTGTGGACACGATGGATGCAAAAAAAGGAATGGCTTCATTCGGTGTGGAGTAACCCAGTTTGGTGGTAGCCACTCCCACGGTGCCCAGCCAGAAGATCAGAACCATAGGACTGAGGCCATTGATAATAAATCCTTTCCCCACAAGTTTCCAGGGATTATTTACCTGCACTTTTTCCGGATCGAACTGATACAGTCTTTTGCTTTTGACAAAAAGATAATAGACGCCGAATATAAGCAGCACCATTCCGCCAAAATAAGCAAGGTATTCCCTGAAACTCCCGTTGTCAAAAAGCTGATATACTCCCAGATATGTGAGTGTAATATAAAAAGTATCGCTCAACGATACGCCTACTGCCACCAGCGCACCGCTGCCGAACCCGCGTTCTATGCTGGTTTGTATTATGGTAAAAAACACAGGCCCTACGAGAAAGGCCAGAACGATTCCGGAAATAACGCCATTAAGAATGACTTCCATTCGATCGCGATTGAAGATATGCGGTCCAGTCTTCGAGCTGCGCTTTTTTCATCACCCGCGGAAATTTATTTTGCCCGCCCACTTTGCCCTTGCTTTCCATCCATCCATAAAACGCATTGACCGGAAGTACATCCACGAATATTTCCTTGAGCGCGGCGCTGCGTTCAACTGCGTAATCATCGTTCAGCACCTTCAGTTGCTCATCGATTTTAGTTTTTAGCAGGTTGGGATCGATGGCGTCATCGGTACCAACGAACCAGTGGTGGGCAAAAAGCGATTGATAAGGAATGCCGGCAACTGTAAATTCCTGAATGGTGATATTGAGGTCATTGGCCACCAGTTCGATGGCCTTGTTCATATTATCGACAGAGAGATGCTCACCGCAGAGGCTGAGAAAATGTTTTGTCCGTCCGGTAATGACAATTTCGGATTCTTCGAGAGAAGTAAATTTAATCACATCCCCGATAAGGTAACGCCACGCCCCGGCGCAGGATGACAACAACAATGCGTATTCCCGCCCTTCCTCCACCTCATCGATCAATAAGGTTTCGGCATCGACTTTTATTTCACCGTTCGAATCAAAATTCTTTTCCTCAAAGGGAACAAACTCATAAAAGATGCCATTGTTTAGAACCAGTCGCATCGATCGCCTGTTGGGAATGGCTTGAAATGCAATAAACCCTTCGGAGGCGAGATAGGTCTCAATATAATGGATAGGTCTTGCCAGAAGTTTTTCAAATCCCTTGCGATAGGGATCGAACGACACCCCGCCGTGTACATATACCATGAGGTTAGGCCATATCTCATGAATGTTTTTCGCTTTGTGATACTTCAATATTTTTTCAATGAGAATCTGGATCCAGGCAGGTACGCCTACAATAATTCCGATATCCCAATCCATTGCCTTTTTGGCTATCTCATCGAGCTTGGCGTCCCAATGACGTGTCTTGGCAATACGTTTTCCCGGCTTGTAAAAATGTTGAAACCAGAAAGGTAGTCGCGCCGCCTGTATCCCGCTCAGGTCGCCTTCAAAAAAACTTCCTCGCCTGTTGAGATGGGTGCTGCCACCCAGCATCAGTATGCCCGCTTCAAAGATCTCGGGCTGCAGGTCGTACTTCGACAGGGTGAGAATCTGCCGAACGCTGGTTTTCTGAATCGCCTTGGTCATGTCCTTGGTTACCGGAATGTATTTGGAAGAGGCTTCTGAAGTGCCG
>JBBDXJ010000205.1:0-6682 GCA_040902445.1 Cyclobacteriaceae bacterium
GCATTGGGGTTCTTCATGAAAGCCGGAACATTCAGTGCACTTACCGGAAACTATATAATAAAATTCATTGGATACAGGAGTTTGAGGCGCTTTACCCTCAATCGCTGATCCATCTTCCAAGTCAACTTTTTCTAATTTAGTACCCCCAGCCCAATTCCATTCCCTTCCACCTTCGTAGATAGCTGTGTTTGGGCATTCCGGCTCGCATGCACCGCAGTTGATGCACTCGTCGGTAATCATTATTGCCATGCTTTTCCTACTTTTGAATCCTTAACACACAAAAATACGTCCAAATTGTTACTCTACAAACGATTATACGCGCTCAAAAGTTTATGACGACAGGTGATCGGCTGGTGGCGTTCGGAAAACTGGGAAAATACCTTCATGCAATCGATGAAGCTGAAATAGAGGAGATCCTCCTGAAAGTACGCAACGAAAACCCCTGGTTCACACCAGGCAGTGTCGCCCTCGCTCTTGAAGGTCTTCGCGGCTATCTCAATCCTGAAAAATTGAAAAAATGGGTATCAGCCTACACGCTGAATCCGAAAACAATTAAGAAAATTGCCGTCGTCATGGCAGGCAATATTCCGCTGGCTGGATTCCACGACTTCTTATCCGTACTTATCAGCGGACATGCAATTGTCATAAAATTATCATCAAAAGATTCGGTGCTGCCAACCTTTATTTCAAATAAACTGATCGGGATAGAACCGCGGTTTCAATCACAGATAACCATTGCCGATAGATTAAAAGACTTTGATGCTGTGATCGCCACTGGCAGTGATAATTCTTCCCGGTATTTCCAGTATTACTTCGGAAAATATCCCCATATCATCAGAAAAAACAGAACCTCTTGCGGCGTATTGACCGGATCAGAAACGGCGGAAGATCTCATCCTCTTAGGACGGGATGTATTTACGTATTTCGGGCTTGGATGCAGAAACGTATCCAAGATCTTTATTCCCCAGGACTTCGACCCGGTGAAACTGATGAAGGCCTGGGATATTTACGTGGATATCCTAAATCACCACAAGTACCACAACAATTACGACTACCAGAAATCGATACTACTGGTAAATAAAATGCCTTTCTATGATTCAGGATTTGTCATCCTGCATGAAAATGAAAAGCTGGTTTCACCTATTTCAGTAGTTTATCTTGAAAGGTATAAAGACGAGCAAGATCTCACGGCCAAACTCAGCGCGGTTTCGGAAAAGCTCCAATGCATTGTGGGAAATATGCAACCGCATCAGATCTCTTTTGGGCAGGCACAGTCGCCAGAACTTTCGGATTACGCTGACAAGGTGGACACGCTGAAATTTTTGGAGAAAATTCGTTAATCATGCCGGATCCAAAGACTTGCATTATCGGCAACCTTTAAGATCCATAATTTCCGAAGTAAAAGTAACTAAAAGAGCTATCTATTCGTTACCTTTTGGAAACGAAAAACCGAAAGGAGATGGATGTTGATGCCGAACGAGCTTTATTGATAAAAGAACTTCAGCAGGTAGAAGATATTTCGTTACTACACGCAATAAAAGCAGTATTGCATTATGGTTTAAAAAGTGAGGGTAAAATCAGCATAGAGAGAAATAATTCAGGAAATTACCGCGCTTTTGAAACCCATAGTTATCGGATATCCTATCGTTACACAGAAGATGAGATCAGGATATTGAGCTTTCGGCATGTGAAGCAGGATCCAAAAGAGTACTGAAACCAAACTAACTTACCACATGGACCGTCCGAATTTTGATCAGCAGTTGGCTGCCGTACAAGATGGATTTCCAGACTTGCAAAACGTATTATTTTGATATCTTAGATTAGATTTAGGGTTTTTGCCCGCGTATTATCTCGATCCATCCGGTAAGGGCGTCGTCCTCCACCTGGAGGCGATAGAAATATATACCATCAGCGGCGCCTTCCCCTTCCCAGTTGTTCTGATAATTTTCAGATGCAAACACTTCCTTACCCCAGCGGTTGCTGATCATGAGTTGATTAATGGTAGGCGCAGGCGGCAGATTCCTGATGAAGAACACATCATTTGAGCCATCGCCGTTGGGCGTAAACACGTTGGGAATAAAGATATCATCATCAAGGGGAACGCGCGCGATCATATCAAGAATACAACCGAGCGAATCCATCACCTCAACATTGTATCGGCCAGCCGGAATATTGCTATAGACCATCTCAATCTGCTGATTTCCATTCACTCCGGCTTCCTCAAAATCCGAGGAAAAAACTGGCAACACAAATGACGATGCGGAATCCAACTCAATCCTGACGTCATAAGGATACGCACCTCCCGTGAAACCTGCGATGTGCAGTTTGCCTGAGGGAATATCAGGATAAGACTCAGATACAAATCCCACCTGGGCAGACAACGGAACGGGCACGTTGAAGTCTACGACCTCAGAAGAAAGGTTACAAACTACCTCGTTCTGAAATTGAATGATCATAATGCGGTACTCTCCAGGCGTTTGCAGGAAAGTGTGATCGTCGTAGTCCAGGAATATCTCGCCATCGGCAGGAAATTGCTGATAGATGATCTCCGGAGGATCGGTGCTTAGTTTCTTTGAAACCTGTATTTCAAGCGGCGCACCTCCCGATTCGCCCGTCACATTCAATAATGCCAGGGACAGCTCATTGTTATTACAATGAGCTTCTAAGTCAAATGTAATATCATAGACGCCAAATATATTGATCGGTGCGCTCCGGGTGGGACATGCCGCGCTGTTGGATTTGACATAAACAAAATATTGACCTCTCGAAAGCGCATTAAAAGTTATCGAAGGGTTTGAATAGGTAAGGTATTCTGCATCCGCTGGCGGATTGAACTGGTCGGTGCTCAGCGCCACTTCAAAGGCACCCAGATCCGTTACAGTTACTGATATGGAACCACTATCACCACCGTTGGTACAGTCTGCGTTATTTTTGGATATGGCAGAATTGATAAAGCCGGGGAAAGTGACGTTTGCTGTAAAGTCATTTTCACAACCCAGGGCATCCCGCACTGTTAAAGTATAGGTACCACCGGCCAGACCGTTAAAGTCATCACTTGCCTGAAATGACTGGCCCCCATCGATGGAGAAGGTATAGGGCGCGCCATTTCCACCGCCGGGAACAATATTGGTTATGGCGCCATCATTTCCGTTGCAGGTGGCGGGGGTAATACCAAAGGTTGCAGTAATATTCGTTACCGACTCGTTTATGGCCACGGTTACTGAAGAATAACATACGTCGGCAATATTTCTTCTCACGCTGATAACCTGCTGAAAGGAAGGAGCCGGGCCTGCCGGGATACCTGTGATCTGACTGCCTGCGGTAAATGGTTTGAATGGATCAGTCAGCCCGCCGTCTAAAGACCACTCAAGCACATTACCGGTTTCCCCCGGAACATCCAGGGTGAGCGAACCCGTAGCGGAACCCACACACACAGGACTGATCACGTTCGAAACTACCGGGGTGCCTACTGTGCCGGATTGATCGATCGAAAATTGACCTGTCTTGATACAGGCCGGATCCCCGTACTCGATACTATAATCGTACGCTCCTACCGGAAGATTCAGAAAAGTACTGTCATTAAAAATAGTTCGTGATATGGGTAGACCGGTGGAGGAAATCCCATCAATGGTTATCTTGACACCGGTGTTGTTTATCGTTGGTGTAAAAGGTTTGATACTCATTACCATTCGTCCATCGGAGTTGGTACATGTAGCAGGTTCGGGTTTCGGTACAATCACCACGGTAGCACAATTTCCACCCGTACACAATGGATCTCCGGGGCTTAAGATAGTAACCTGGAGCGTGCCGTTGTCTGTGCAACCAGTGAAGTCGTAATCCACATTAATATTAACCGTTCCGGACTGACCCGAAGGATCGAAAGTATTACCGGAAACACCGGCACCCGAAAATGTGAAGGTCCCTCCTGCTGTCGAGGCCGAAACCAGTGTAAGCAGATTGAGCGAAGCACCATTCTCACAAGCCGTTGCATTGTTGATTGTGATCGATACATTCGTCGTTACATCAATATCAAAAGTTGTTTGCGGCGCCGTGCAACCTCCAACGCTGTAGTCCACGGTAATGGTTTGGACTCCGGAAAGTCCGGAAGGATTAAATGAATTAGCAGTGACCTGGGGTCCGGAGAAGGTAAAAGTTCCTCCCGCCGGCAAAGCGGAAACCAAAGTAGTAAGATCAATATCTGGTGCATTATCACACGTCACCACGGCAGTTGCCGGAACGGTTGTCATGGCTGAATTGGTGATGGTAAGATTGAGTGTCCCTTGTGGCGCGGTGCAAGAACCCATCGTATAATCCACAGCAATAGCGATCGCGCCTGCCAGTCCGGAAGGATCGAAATTATTACCTGCGATATTGGGGTGGCCGGAGAAAACAAATGCTCCCCCTGCCGGAGTTTCAACAACGAGGGTACGAAGGTCGACCACACCACCGGATTCACAAATGGTTTCCGGGTTGATAACGAGGGTGGCGGAATTAAGAACGTCCACATCGACATCAGTAGGTTGGGTTTCACCGCAGGCATAAACTGCTGTCACCTCAAAGGTTGTTGTTCCCGCGGTTGTCATATCCAGTTCGGTGCCCGCAGGTGTGTAATTGGCGCCTGTAAATACAAGTGTACCGTTTGCATACCAGTTAAAATCCATTACATCTACGTCGGTGCTAGTTGCCGTGAGCGTTGGCGCGGCTCCGTTGTTACAAACCGCAACGGGAGATGTTGTAGTGAGGTCCGGCACTTCTGCAAAATCAAAAGTTAATCTGGATTGAGCAGTGTTATCAAAGTAATGAATTTCAAATTCGTGAACTCCTGTCGAAAGACAAATGGGCGCGGTGGTGTACGTTGTGTAGGATTGAAAATCGAAAGCAGCCGCGGGAAGCACATTGTTCCCATCGATCAGCAATCTCACGCCATCGTCCGCGCCTACGGTAAACCGGTAAATTCCAGCCGCCAAGGTCTTGTTCATTTTATAACGGATACTAAAAAAGTTCGCAAAACTTCCACAGACGTTGGGACCCTGAATCGCTAAGGGGATACCGAGATTCAGATCAAACTCATCCGACGCGAGATCATACGTTGAAGCACCACTCATATTATCGATATCCGTGGCGTCAATAAACCCGCGGTATTTTGTGGTATTAAAATCGATTTTTGCGGGGATGGGCGTTGGGTCACCCGCGTCGTCATATACATATCCGATCCATGTTTCAACGCCTGCGGTAGTTTGGTCCCCTGGTGTAGCAATGAACGTGATGACCACATTATCATTTACAGCCGGGCATGGTCCGGCCGGGTTGTTTGTTGTCGCCGTAAGCGTTACCGTTCCGTTAATCTGATCGTTTGGACCATGCGTGTAAACTGCGTCCGGATCGTTAATGTTATTAAAGGTACCATCACCCGAGGTAGTCCAGGTCACGGTCGTCGCTGATCCGCTGAGGGTAGCATCAAGTGCAACAGTACTTCCGACACAGACTGTTTGTGGCGTCCCTGCATCGATGACCGCTGCCGGGTTAATAGTTATGATCACATCATCATCCGTACCGGTGCAACTTCCTGTGGCCGTGGCCGTGAGGGTAACCGTGCCGTTGGTGATGTCGTTCGATCCGAAGGTATAGGTGGCATTGGTATCGGTATTATCATCAAATGTTCCGTTTCCTGATGTAGTCCACAACAGTCCTGTTGCAGAGCCACCAAACGATGCGTTCAATACAACCGTGTTGCTTGAACAAATTGTCTGCGGTGCGCCCGCATCCACGGTCGGGGCGGGATCGATCGAAATCACGACGTTATCATTGACAGGCGCGCATGGACCTGCCGTGGTAATGGTCAGCGTTACGCTATTGTTAGCAATATCGTTCGCGCCCGGGGTATATATCGCATTTACTAATGAAGGATCGTTGAATGAGCCATCCCCGGAAGAGGTCCAGGTGATACCCGTAGTTCCGGTAAAAGAACCTGCAAGCGTTGCGGATCCACCGACGCAAATTGTTTGGGCCGGTCCTGCGTCAACCGTAGCGGCGGAAGTAACGGTAATGACAACATCATCGCTTACAGGACCACAAACTCCTGCCGGATCGTTTGTGGTAAGTCTTAAAGTATAGGCGCCTGCAACGGTAGCGCTAAACGTTACTGTTGCCGGTGTCGCAGTTTGTGAAACATCACTTAATAAGCCATCGCCGCCGCCGGGTTGGCTTACAATACTCCACGCGCCTGTTGTAGCTGTACCACCCACGGATGAGCCTGCAAGCGTGGCAATTCCTGCAGAGCAAATGGTTTGCGGATTCCCGGCCTCCACTGTGGCGGGAGGATCCATGGTAATTACAACATTATCATTGACTGCCCCGCAAGGTCCGGCAGGATCGCCCGTGGTGAGTGTTAAAGTCACTGTTCCCGCAGTCAGGTCGGCGGTGCCCGGTGTATAGATCGCAGTGACGGAAGTTGCGTCGTTGAAAGTTCCGTCTCCGGAGGTGGTCCATGTTGCAGTTGTTGCTGATCCGCCAATGACTCCGGCCATGGTTGCGGTACTCCCGCTGCAGATGGTTTGTGGAGCACCCGCATCTACAGTTGCAACCGGGTTAATGGTTATGATCACGTTATCAGTTGCAGAAGGACACGGTCCCGCAGGATCATCGGTAGTAAATGTCAGCGTTGCTGTTCCATTCGTGATGT
>JBBDXJ010000205.1:6782-22930 GCA_040902445.1 Cyclobacteriaceae bacterium
GCGGGCCTGCATCAACAGTAGGTACAGCGTTGATGGTAATGACAACATTATCATTTACCGAAGGACATGGTCCCGCAGGATCATCGGTAGTAAATGTCAGCGTTGCTGTTCCATTCGTGATGTCTGTTGCACCAGGGGTATAAATCGCGGTTGGTGATGAGGCATTATCGAAGGTTCCGTCGCCGGAGGTAGTCCATGTTGCACTTGTGGCTGAGCCCCCGAACGTGCCGGCAAGGGTAGCCGTGCTTCCTGCACAGACGGTTTGAGGCAAACCCGCGTCAACGGTAGCTCCTGCGTTTATGGTGATGATTACATTATCGTTTACAGCAGGGCAAGGGCCGGCGGGGTCATTAGTGGTGAGTGTCAAGGTCACGGTGCCTGCCGTGCGGTCTGCCGTTCCGGGTGTATAGATTGCAGCAAGTAAGCCCGCATTGTTGAAGGTTCCATCCCCGGATGTAGTCCACGTAGAACTTGTCGCTGACCCGCCAATAACTCCCGCGAGTGTAACGGTACTTCCGGAGCAAATTATCTGCGGCGGGCCTGCATCAACAGTAGGTACAGCGTTGATGGTAATGACAACATTATCATTCACTGAAGGACATGATCCCGCAGGGTCATTTGTAGTAAATGTCAGGGTTACTGTTCCATTGGTGATATCCGTTCCGCCGGGGGTATAAATCGCTGTTGGAAGTGCTGCATTATCGAAGGTTCCGTCTCCGGATGTGGTCCACGACGCACTTGTGGCTGAGCCCCCGAATGTGCCGGCAAGGGTAGCCGTGCTTCCTGCGCAGATGGTTTGGGGCAAACCCGCATCCACAGTTGGTGTGGGATCAATGGTGATGACAACATTATCGTTTGCAGCAGCGCAAACTCCTGCAGGATCATTGGTGGTAAGTCTTAATGTATAGCCGCCTGCAACGGTTGCGCTAAATGTTACGGTTGCAGGTGTTGCGGTTTGTGAGGCATCACTTAATACGCCATCGCCGCCCCCTGGCTGGCTTACAATACTCCATGCGCCCGTGGTTGCTGAACCACCCACGGATGAACCCGCGAGTGTAACGGTACTTCCTGTACAAACTGCTTGTGGCGGACCTGCGTCAACAGTAGCTACAGCATCAATGGTAATAACAACATTATCATTTACGGAGGGACACGGTCCGGCAGGATCATTGGTAGTAAATGTCAGCGTTACTGTTCCCGCACCGATGTCGGCTGCGCCGGGGGTATATATCGCTGTTGGTGATGATGCATTGTTGAAACTTCCATTACCCGAAGTACTCCATGTTGCGCTGGTGGCTGCGCCACCGAAAGATCCCGCAAGGGTAACGGTGGTGTTGGAGCAGATAGTCTGAGGGGGGCCGGCGTCAACAACAGCACCTGCTGAAATGTTGAGGATTGTATTATCGTTGACCAAGAAACACGGACCGATCGGATCGTTGGTCGTCAGTGTCAGTGTCAGTGTAGTAGCTGCGATGTCAGCCGGACCGGGAGTATAGACTGCGGTCGGTGACGTGGCATCATTAAAGGTTCCGTCGCCTGATGTGGTCCACGTAACACTAGTGGCTGAACCTCCGAAAGTTCCCGCCATGGTCGCGGACGTTCCTGCGCAGATAGTCTGGGTCGGGCCCGCGTCAACTGTTGCCGCCGCGTCACGGGTTATATTCACCTGGTCAGCAAGACCGGGGCATATTCCATTTGTATCGGTGATGGTCCATGTCAAAGTATTAACGCCAACGGCCAGGTTATTGGCAACTGCGTTCGGAGTATTCGCGTCGGGAGTAAACGTAACTCCCGCGGGACCAGTCCATGTACCTTCTTCGCCCGCTCCCGGGCCATTTGCATTGAGTGTGGCAGTGGAGGCGCACACCGTTTGATCGCTGCCAGCCATGGGCGTTGTAGCCAGCGGAACATTAATATTTACGGTGGACACACAATTGCTTGCGTCGGTGACAACGGCTGTGTACGCGCCGCCGTCGAGATTTGAAAACACCTGATTTCCTGCGGGGGCATTTACCGTGTTTGGAATTGCCGTAACCGCAATGGGCCAGGTGATATCGTAAGGAGCCACACCGCCGGAAAGATTCAGTGTAATGGATCCATCGGCATTTGCACCACCAGGCAGGGGATTGCAATCTGGGTCAACCGTTACTCCCACCGCGATAGCGTTGCCGGAGTTGACATTTATACCACCAAGTCCGCCCATGAAAATGAATGTTCCGTCTGAACAATTCACTCGGAAAGTGTAATCCCCATTCGGTATCAGGTTAAATTCCACCCCAGCCACAGCGCCTGGGGGTAAAGGTATAGAGGAATTTATAGTAACAGGTCCAAAGGGAACTGATACTGGTCCTGGTGGGGAATAGCTAAACAGAACATAGGACAACGCCGGATCACCGTCATAAAAATAAGCTCTGATAGTGCCGTTGCCGCCAGAATCGTTGCAGACTTCGATAACCGTGGCCCCTGGTGAGGGACAAGACTGCCCCTGCACAGTGATCACGGCGGAAACCATCAAGACCGTAATGAAGGTGATTTTGGTAATGAATCTTTTCATCTTCCCTGGTCTTTCTCGGTGATCAAAATCCCCTCTAGTCCGCCAATGGTTTTATAACACAGCTCCCCCCATTCTATTTTAACAAAATAGGTTGATGGTATCAGTTCGTCGAAAATTATTTTGTCAGGAGAGGAAGCTTCTTTAGTTTCAACCAAAGTGATCTCTCCCGCCATCCTGTAAACTTTAAAAGTGTATAGACCGGGTGCCGGGTCTTTTAATGACACTTCAATTTTTCCCGTGGGGGAATCTTTTTCTGAAGAAAACGATTGGAATGAAAAATCGCCCTTGCATTGCCCACTGGCGAAATTGGGATGGATAAAAATGAAAGTCCCCAAAACGACCAAATACAGTAGTGGGTTGCAGGGACTACACCTTAATTTCATACAGGTAGAGGTAAATTATCAAAAGCCAACAAAATCAGCATACCGTTAAATAACCTTCCAAAAGGTATAGTAACCCAATAATCCACAAATAAAGGTCTGGATTACGCTTTGGTACTGTTTATCTAAAAAATCACTTACCCTATGCAGGTAATATTTAGTTTAAAAAATCAAAGTTTTCCGCGTATTAAAACTTTCTTTTCAGAATCTCACTCATGACAACCGCGTGTTTCAGGCTCACCGGATTCCGAATAATTTTTATATAATCATTCAATACATTCCTCTTCTTCTGTGCTTCAAACTCTTTGAACTTTCCAAAGTCCACGTTAGTGTCCTGCAAGCGAAGCGTTTCCTCCAGGGAAGTGCGCTGGAACACCTGGCTTTTCGCATCTTCATAGGCTTTAAAGACCCTGGCGTTTTCAGCCTCGTCATAACCCACATCCTCAAGGCTTTTAGCCTCCTCACCTAAATCATTGTCAAAGCTCTCGTACCGAGGTTGCGGCTTGGGTTGGGGCGCCGGTTTTTGAGCTTGCTTGCCTTCCGTTATTTCCCTTAGCAACTCCTCAAATGTCAGTTGTTTGGGCCGTTCGCCCGTTGTTTGTTCAGAATGGACAGGACGTCTTCTCTCTGGGGGCCGGGTGTCTGTTTGCTCTTCGGGTGCCTGTTCAGGTTTTTTAAGCAATCTGCTCAAAAAATAGATGACCCCTATAATAATATAAATCCAGAACTGAACATCCATTAAACAAAATTAAGAAAATTATTTAAAAAGCCTATTGCGCTGATTTCTATCGGTTTCGAAACTCATTTCAGGATCGTGGTTTTTTTATTTTGAATTGAAGATTGAAGGGACTTATCTTTGCCTGCAACCGAAAAGTAGGCAGTATCCGGCAGGTCCTAAAAAACTGGCTGGACATCTTCATACCCGAGGTATTTTTTCAACCACTACAACCACTACAGCATGCAATTAGCGAAACTGGAGATTAAAGGCTTCAAGAGTTTTGCCGACAAAATCGTAATTAATTTTGACGAAGGTATTACCGGGATTGTTGGTCCTAACGGATGTGGCAAGTCAAATGTTGTTGACGCCATCCGGTGGGTTTTGGGAGAGCAAAAGACAAGCGCCCTGCGTTCCGAAAAAATGGAGAACGTCATTTTTAACGGCACCAGTCAGCGTTCACCGCAACAGATGGCAGAGGTTTCCCTCACCATCAACAACACAAAAAATATTCTGCCCACGGAATATTCAGAGATCACCGTCACCAGAAGGCTTTACCGCTCCGGAGAAAGTGAATATCTTCTGAATGGGGTAACCTGCAGACTCAAAGACATCACTAACCTTTTTATGGACACGGGTGTGGCCTCCAACAGTTATGCGATCATCGAGCTTGGAATGGTCGACGACCTGTTAAACGATAAGGATAACAGCCGCAGGACTCTGTTTGAAGAGGCTGCGGGGATTTCAAAATTCAAGAAGCGCAAGAAGGAAACGCTGAAGAAACTCGAAGACACCGATGCTGACCTGGAACGAGTTGAAGACTTGCTTTTCGAGATCGAAAAAAACATGAAGAGCCTGGAAAAGCAGGCCCGGCAGACAGAAAACTACTACCGGATCAAAGAAGAGTACAAACAAAAAAGCATTCACCTGGCGAAGGTGGTGGTGAACAAGCAAAAGGAAAAGTTCAACACCATCATTGCGGAGATCGCAACGGAAAACGACCGGAAGGTTGCTCTGACCGCAGACATCGCCGAGCGGGAAGCGGCAATTGAAAAAGCAAAGGCTGAATTAATTATCAAAGAGAAAACGCTTTCCACACGACAGAAGTCCATCAATGAGTTTGTCTCTAAGATCCGCCACTACGAAAGTGAAAAGCAGATAAAGAATGAACGCCTGAAGTATCTGAACGACCGGGCCAACAATCTTCGGGAACAGATCGAGCAGGACAAGAAAAGCAATGAACGGGCGCGCTTCAGCATCCAGAGCCTCGAGAATGAAAAGGCCGGAGCCGAGCAGATCTTCCAGGAGATCAATCAGAAACTGGATCGCCTGAAAGCTGAATATGAAGAGCAGAAATTAAAAACGACTTCACTGCAGACGCAATCCGACGCGGTCCGCCAGGTTCAGCGCGAACGGCAGGAAGAAACTTTCAATGTCAATAAAGATGTGGAGATACGCGAGATCCAGGTGTCTTCCTTAAAACAGGAACTGGAGCGCACTGCCACCGACACTTCCCATCAGAGCGCAAGCCTGCAGGAATTTGAAAAGAAACTTGTCGTGTTACAGGAAGAGATCGGCGTAAAAACCGAAGAACTGGAAAAACTGAAAAAAGAGGAAGAGAACGTTCAATCACGCACCTCGTCTTTGGAAAAGACCATCGACATGATACGCGAGGAAATGAATGTTACCAACCGAAAGCTCGATGCCCGTCAGAATGAATATAACCTGACCAAATCACTGGTTGAAAACCTCGAAGGTTTCCCAGAGGCTATCAAGTTCCTCAAAAAGAAGATCGCGAAAAATGCGCCGCTGCTCTCGGATATTCTTACGACTACGGAAGAGTATCGTGTAGCCATTGAGAACTACCTGGAACCTTATCTCAATTATTATATTGTTGATCATGAATCCGAAGCTTACGAAGCCATCAATATTCTAAGCGACGCTTCCAAGGGGAAGGCACACTTCTTTATTCTGGATGCTTTCGAAAAATTCGAGTCATCTGCAACACGTATCTATTCCAATGCCTTCGCGGCCACGCAGATCATTGAGTTCGATCCGAAGTATAAAAAACTCATGTCTTATATTCTTGACAGTGTCTATATCTACGAGGGCGATCTAAAAAATATTCCCGCAGGCGATGAGAACACGTTCATCACAAAAAGTGGAAGGCTTACGAGAAGGCGTTTCAGCATTTCCGGCGGATCGGTGGGACTGTTTGAAGGCAAAAAGATCGGACGTGCTAAAAATCTTGAAAAACTCGAGAAGGAGATCAGGGAACTCACTACCAAGCTTGATGAGATCAGAACAAGTCTCCTGGAAAAGCAAAGTGATTTCGAAAAACTCCGCAACAATAAAATGCGGCACGAGATCGAAAATCTCCAGAACACATTACGCCTGGTCAACGAAGAGTACGTGTCTGTTCGCACAAAGCGCGAGCAGTTCGCCAATATGCTGAACAGCGCCGATCTCAGACGGGAGGACATTCTCGAAAAGATCGATACGCTCCTGCGCGAACTCGATGAATTAAGGCCGAAGGCACAGCACGCCCTGCACGACCTCTCAGAACAGGAAAGCAAACTTTCCCTCATGGCCGAGGAGCTCACAGCCCATACTGAACTGCTGAGCCAGAAGTCCGCTGCTTACAATGAGCAGAATATTTTCTTCCACCAGCAGGAGAACCGTGTAAAAAGCATTGATCAGGAGATCCGTTTCAAGCAGGAGTCCATGGATCAAAGCGGGCAGCGCATCCAGGTGAATTCCGATGAGTTGCAGAAGAATGAGCAGGAGATTAACGGCATTGTTGAATCCACTCAGACCAACGACGATGAATTGCGATCCATGTATTCCGAAAAGGAAGAAATGGAAAAAGGATTAAGTGACGCAGAACGGGAATATTATGAATCCCGCGCTAATATCGATAAAATCGAAAAAGAGCTCCGCGAGATTCAGCATGGCCGTCAGGACCTCGACACCCATTTAATGGAGCTTCAGAATACGCTCAATGAAAGCAAGCTCCAGTTGAATTCTGTAAAAGAACGTTTGTCAGTTGAATTCAATGTGGACCTCGACCAGGTTACGGGCCAATCCACACCGGAAGAAAGTGAAGAATTGATTAAGGCTGACGAAGAAAAGATCCGGCAGGATGTAAACAGGATCCGCGAGCGCCTTGATACCATGGGGCCTATCAACCCTATGGCTATGGAAGCTTACACCGAGATCAAGGAGCGAAATGATTTTATCATTGCTCAAAAGGACGATCTTTTAAAAGCGAAAGAGTCACTCTTTAATACTATCAACGAGATTGAAGGCGTGGCGAGCGAGACCTTCATGGAGTCGTTCAATAAAATTAAGGAGCATTTTATCCGGGTATTCCGGTCGTTGTTTACTGAAGGTGACGAATGTGATCTCAGACTTCTCGATCCAACCAAACCGCTGGACTCCGAAATTGAAATAATCGCAAAACCTAAAGGCAAGCGGCCGCTGACTATTAATCAGCTTTCGGGAGGGGAGAAAACTTTAACGGCTACAGCGCTTCTCTTCAGTATGTACCTTCTAAAACCCGCTCCTTTCTGTATTTTCGATGAAGTGGATGCTCCGCTGGACGACGCCAACATTGACAAATTCAACAACATCATCCGGAATTTCAGCAAGGACAGCCAGTTTGTGATCGTTACCCATAACAAGCGGACCATGACCTCAACTGACGTGATCTATGGCATCACCATGGTTGAAAAAGGGATTTCCAAAGTCGTTCCGGTAGACCTCCGGGAATTAGCGTGATCTTATTAAATTACAAAAAAAGGTTGAAAGGCAGGTTGAATACAGGTTGAATACAGGTTTAGAGACAGGTTAAAAGGCAGGTCTAAATTCCGGTTGAATACAGGTACCTGTCTCTAAACCTGCCTTTAAACCTGCCTTTTAACCTGCCTTTTAACCTGCCTTTTAACCTGTCTCTAAGCCTGCCTTTAAACCTGCGCCTCAAATTGTGGAAGTAAAATTTTTTCCCGACCTTTATTTCTCCTCCCCACCATCGGATTCTTGACAATATTGCTTATTTTTTGGGTTCCAGATAATCATAGAACTTATGCTGAGCGCTTTTTCGCCTGTTGTTTCGTTCATAATACATCCCTCCTGCCCGGTCAGGGTACAATCTAACTGATTAAGCTAAACGCATGATGAAATTTCTTCTCTCCCTTATAGTGGTTTTCGGAATTTTGATCCATGCCCACGCTCAGGAATTAACTGTTACCGGTAAGGTAATATCTGCGGATGATGGCGTTGAATTACCAGGGGTAAGTGTACGCATCAACAATTCAGGTATGGGAACGGTGACGGATGTGGAAGGCAATTACAGTCTCACAGTCGGATCAAGATCGGATACGCTTATATTCACATTTGTTGGATACAACGCAAGGACCGAAGTGGCAGGCCAGCGAAATGTCATCAATGTTCAACTGGAAGAGGAAAGCAGGGAACTGGGCGAGGTTGTCATAACGGGATTCCAGGAGGTTCAGAGAAAACTCTTTACAGGGTCAGCATCGAGTGTTAAAATGAGCGATGCGAAAATTACCGGCATGACGGATGCAACGCAGATGCTGGAGGGCAGGGTGGCCGGCGTGACGGTCGATAATGTTTCAGGAACATTTGGAACAAGTCCTAAGATCCGCATTCGCGGGAATACATCAATCAACGGAGATAATCAACCTTTATTTGTTGTCGATGGTGTGATCCTTGAAGATCTCAATAACGTCAGCGCCGATGATATTATGACGGGAAATGCCAATACGCTGACGGCTTCTTCTATTGCAGGATTGAATCCGGATGATATCGAATCCTTTCAGGTCTTGAAGGATGCGTCTGCAACGGCATTGTATGGAACGCGGGCAAAGAGCGGTGTGATCGTGATCACCACTAAACGCGGAAGAAGCGGCCAGACCAGGGTAAATTATTCCGGCAATTTTTCCATTCACCTAAGACCTTCCTATTCCCAATTTGATATTTTGAATTCCGTGGATGAGATGTCTGTTTACCGGGAGATGTATGAGAAAGGATTAGTGGACATCACCACATCGGTAAGGGCACAAAATTACGGAGCGCTGGGAAAGATGTTCGCGCTGATCTCGGAACACCAGATACCATGGGGTCCAAATGGCCAGCTCAATGAGGAATTTTTAAATCAGTATGAGACGGCTAACACGGATTGG
This sequence comes from Cyclobacteriaceae bacterium, assembly GCA_040902445.1. Classification (GTDB taxonomy): domain Bacteria; phylum Bacteroidota; class Bacteroidia; order Cytophagales; family Cyclobacteriaceae; genus Chryseosolibacter. The sequence goes on from JBBDXJ010000205.1 coordinate 15,636, forward strand.
TTCGATGTGCTATTCAAGGATTTTTCGCTGCAACAACAACACTCTGTGAGTTTAACCACGGGCACTGAAAAATACAACAGCTATTACTCCCTTAGCTTTTTGAATGACAACGGGCAAACCATTGCCGATAACGTCAAGCGTTATTCCGGCACAGCCAAAAATAGTTTTCAATTCACCAACAAGTTTTCTCTCGATCTGAAACTCACGGCGAATTACAGGATCCAGAAAGTTCCGGGTACACAAAACAGGGATTTTGATCCCATCACCGGAAGGTTCAGACGCGATTTCGATATTAATCCTCTGAGTTATGCATTGAACACCAGTCGTTCCATCCGGCCTTATGACAGCGATGGAAATCTGGAGTACTTCCGACGAAATTATGCACCTTTTAACATCCTCAGGGAACTCGAACTGAACTACATCAACATCAATGTAGCTGACATTGCCACGCAAGCGGATATTAATTATGAGATCAAAAACAATTTAACATTGCGCAGTACGATTCAGGGCAGGTTTGCCACCACGCAAAGAGAACACGTGATTCATGAGCAGTCGAACCAGGCTGAAGCTTATCGCGCTGACGATACGCAATACATCCAGGAAGCCAATCGTCTTCTCTTTCAGGATCCGGATGATCCGGGAGCGCAACCCAAGGTAGTACTACCTGAAGGCGGCTTTAACAATGTCAATGAAGATGAGTTGAAAAATTTTTATGTCCGTAATAGTATCGACTGGTCTTCAACATTCAATACGGTACATAGTGTCAGCGTGCTGGCAGGTCAGGAAATAAAGTTTACCGACAGATCTTCAAGAAGAGTTGATGGTATCGGCGTTGTTTATGAGAATGGTGGAATTGTCAATACCGATCCGCTCATGATCGATTTTTTAAACCGCCAGGGCATAAGCATCTTTGAGTTGGATGTAGACAGAGAGCGTTTTGCCGGATTTTTCCTCAATGGCGCATACTCATTCAATGAAAAATACGTCTTCAATGGAACGGTGAGGTACGACGGATCAAACAGGTTGGGCAAGAGCAAAAAAGCCCGGTACCTTCCCACCTGGAATGTGAGCGGCGCATGGAATCTGGACAGGGAATCATTCCTTGACCTTGCATGGTTGAACGCCCTGAAGCTGCGGGCAACTTATGGTCTGTCTGCTAACCTGGGGCCCAACGTCAGTGCGCTTCTGAACCTGCGTTCCGCGGTGACGCTTAGGCCCACCGATGTAGAGACCTATCTCTATATTGAGGGTCTTGAAAATTCAGATCTGACCTGGGAAAAACTAAAGGAATTTAATGTGGGATTGGATTTTGCGGCATTTGATAATAACATTTCAGGAACGGTGGATTTTTACAAAAGAAATTCATTTGACCTGATCGGTGAATTACAGACTAGTGGTGTCGGTGGCAATGCCTTTAAGTTTGGAAACTATGCCGACATGGCTTCCGAAGGTTTTGAGGTATCGGTCAACACCGTCAATTTTACCATCAATGATTTTTCCTGGGTAACGAATTTCAACATCGGTTATACACGCGACAGGATCACCCGTCTCGAATTTAATCCGCGCCTCGCCGATGCTATGGGGCAGGGTGGCGCTGCGGTACTGGGCGGGCCGCGCAGGGGTTTGTTTTCCACCAAATTCGCAGGACTGGATGCCAGGGGAATACCTACCTATTTTGATGACACAGGAGAAACCGTTTACAACTACGATCTGCAGGACCGTGATAATTTGAGAGACATCCTGAAATACGAAGGATCGGCCGAGCCGCGGGGTGCCGGAGGATTGAGTAATATCTTTAATTACAAAAACTTTTCTCTCAATGTTTTTCTTTCATTTAAGTTCGATTATAAGATAAGACTCGACGATGCGTTTAGTCCTCGGTATACCGATTTCAGTTCAATGCCAAGAAGTTTTGTGAACCGCTGGGTGGTTCCCGGCGATGAAAACACAACCGATATCCCGGTAATTTTAGATAAGCAGACTGTTGAAGGAGGGTTCACGGACTATTTGAGCGCATATGATCTATACAATAAAAGCACGGTAAGGGTAGCGGATGGCACTTATCTCAGGCTAAAGTCAGTTCGGCTGGGTTATACTCTTCCGGGAGGTCTTGCCAGGAGGATCGGTGCCAATACAGCGCAGGTTTCAGTAGAAGCTCAAAATATGATGTTGTTGTATTCAGATTCGAAATTAAACGGTCAGGATCCTGAATTTTTTTCCTCCGGCGGTGTGGCTTTGCCCCAGCCCCGGCTCATTACAACGGCGATAACAATTGGATTTTAGACCATTAACACAGATGAAAAATCGTTTCATAAAACACTGTTTACTGTTCTCCGCCTTTCTGGCGTTCACTGCTTGTGATCGTTTTCTTGAAGAAAATCCTGATAACAGGGTTGAACTCAATAACACGGAAAAAGCCGCACAACTTCTCACCAATGCATACTCGAATTCTGCATATACCTTTACCGAGTGGATGAGTGATAATGTGTCGTACACCTTTGGCACGACTCACCTTCCCGAACACGACCAGGCATATGAATGGGAGGATTTTACGGGTATTGACCAGGATACACCCAGCCAGTTCTGGACATCGACCTATGATGCGGTAGCCCACGCCAATGAAGTGCTCGCAGTAATTGATGCCATGCCGGGGGATGAATCACTAAAGGATGCAGTGAAGGGAGAAGCCCTGCTGACCAGAGCCTATGGTCACTTTATGCTCGTAAATCTATTTGCGAAACATTTTGATCCCGCCACTGCTGATAGCGACCCCGGGATACCTTACGTTGAAGTACCCGAAACAGTATTTATTAAAAAGTATACAAGGAATACCGTAGAAGAAGTATACGATAAGATCGAAAATGATATTCGGAAAGGGCTGGAACTGGTGGATGAAAGTTTCTATGCCAATTCAGGAAAATATCACTTTACCAGGAATGCCGCGCTGGCCTTTGCCTCCAGATTTTATTTATTCAAAGGTGATCTCAATGATTGCATTGAATACAGCACTGAGCTCTTAGGTGCTGACCCGAGTATTTATGTAAAAAATATTCCTGCGTTGTTGCAGGAAAGAATTAATACGGAAGATTACATACGGTTATATCACTCTCCCAATGATGATAGTAATTTGTTGCTGATGCGGCAGATCTCAAACTTCCATTTGCCCAATCTTGGCCACTGGCCCTCGAGGCCGTTGTACGCCCAGCTATTTGAAAACAATCCATACAACAACACCACCGATGAAAGGCAGGATCCGGCGTGGGTCGCGGGAGAAAACGGGTTGGCGGCCACTAAATATGAATTTCTATTTGAGCGGTCGAGTCTGACTTCCAATGTGGGATTCAATTATACGATATTTCTTGCCTTCAGGGGTGAAGAGGTGTTGCTGAACCGCGCCGAGTGTTTTATCCGTCAGAACAACATCAACGCAGCGCTGGCTGATGTTTTATTATTGGCGAACAGACGTTATCGCGACGTACCACCCATTACCCCCGCTCAATTAATGCAGAGCTTAAGAGGCTATTATAACTCAAATAATGACCAGGTGAATACTTTGCAATACATATTGGAAGAAAGACAAAAAGAATTTATTCACGAAGGAATGCGATGGTTTGACATCAAACGTTTTCAAATCCCTGTACAACATGTCCTCCAGGATGGAAACCTGGTGACACTGGAAGAAGACGACAACAGAAAAGTTATTCAGATACCACAGGCGGCGATTGATGTGGGGGGTTTGGACCCGAATCCCCGTTAATATAAAATTAAGGAAATGAGACGATTTATTTACGTGTTTCTTTTTATCAGCGCTGCTGCGTTTGTAACCGGATGTTATCCTGATGAGGATGTGGTAGCGCCGATAAAAACGCAACCTGTATCGGAAGATGCGCTTGACCAGTACATCGAGGAGAATTTTGTGGAGGAATTCGGTGTTGCTGTGCGGTACAGGTTCGTCGACCGATATGTAGATCAGAACAAAAGAGTTACACCGCCGAAACTGGAAGTGGTTCAGCCGATGCTTGAATTTTTAACCGAGTTCTGGATTGAGCCTTTTACTGACGTTGCCAATGGCACCAGTTTTTTCAAGAGCCATGTGCCAGCGGAGATCATTCTAATCGGGTCTACCATTTACAATGCAGACGGAACGGTAACATTGGGAGTGGCAGATGCAGGAGCGCGCATAACGTTAACGGAAGTCAACGACATAGATATCACCAACAGGGCCTGGATATTCCGTCAGCTCGGTACTATTTACCACGAGTTTGCACACATTGTACACCAACGTTATAATCTTCCACCAAACTGGCAGGAAATCTCACCACAGGGGTATACGTCCCTGGGATCCTGGTTTAACCTGACAGATGAAGAAGCGCTCCAGCGCGGATTCGTCTCACCGTACGGCACCAGTACTTTCAATGAAGATTTCGCAGAAGTAGTTGCCTTCCTGCTGTTTGAACCGGATTTTTATGTCAGGTATATCGAAGACGAAACTAATTGTAGTACCGTTGATTGTGTATCCAGAAATGAGGGGCGGGCAAGGCTCAGGAGAAAATACAACGCCATTCTGGAGCATTATGAACAAACTACAGGTGTTGATCTACTGAAAGTCCGAGCACTAATCCAGGCTAAATTACAGTAATGAAAAAAGCAATTTACACGATTGGTATCCTGCTCCTCGGGCTCGTCTCCTGTAAGGATGACGACATTAATCTATTTGAAAAGACAGCTGATGAAAGGGCGGCGGAAGCCATTGCGAATCTGAAACAGGATCTCGTTGCACCAGCCAACGGATGGAGAATAAAATATAAGCCGGAAGATGAATCCGGAAGTTTTTATGTGCTGATGGATTTTGATGAGAACAATAAGGTTAACATCAAAACAGACCTGGGTACGAATAACGGCGAATATTTCGAACAGACCATCTCTTACCGCATCGATAATTCTATGGGGCTGGAACTGATCCTCGAAAATTATTCGTTCTTCAGCTTTTTGTTCGAACAGGACCAGGCAACCTTTGGAGCTGAGTATGAATTCAACTTCATCAATAAGACTCCTGACAATGCGTTGGTATTCAACAGCAAAAACGATATCTCCTTTCCTTCCTTGATTGTGTTTGAGCAAGCTGCTCCGGGAGATGAGAACCTGCTCGGCCTAGACCTTGCTAACAATCTTAATATTCTGTCAAATGATCTTGATAAATTCACATCGTCATTGAAATTAACTTATAATGACAAGGATCTGGCGCTGTATATTTCCCTGGACGAATTAAGAAGGACAATCACGATATCGTCTGCTTCACTTAAAACAAACACTTCAACGGTTGAGACCTTAAATTTCAACACCTCTTACCTGATTCAGGGAGACTCGATCATTTTTGATCAGGCGCTCGCGGTTACCATATTAGGAAATGCGGTATCCATCAAAAGCCTAAAGCTCAATGATATTGCCGAGACGAGCATCACGGTGTGCCCGGATCCGATCATGGTTCACACTTTTTCCGGTGTTACATCTGCCAACGATGATGTGCTCCTGGAAACCAGTCTGCTCGACGTGAACGGAAAATCATTTGCAACACTTTCAGACTTTTTCTTCAGTCCGCTCGGCTTCATTTTTGACAACGGGGCATCCGTGACCAATCAGATCACTGAGGATGTGGCCGGAGCTCTTGAAATGCACATGTATTACGGCCTTGAGCTCAACGACGGAACACTTCTTTATGGGATCGGATTTGTCATTCAAAACCTTGATGGAAGTATTACTTTTGCCCTTAGAGAATTTACCCCGGTGTTAAATGATAATAATCTCGTATTCAATTTTGCCCCTGATATTTCGCTTTTTGGCAATCCGAATACAGATGCTAATGTTGACAATGTGAATATTTACCTCAATGCCCTTTCTGAGGGTGACAAGACCTATGTATTCCAGTTAAACGAAAATTTATACGAGTTTTACAACCCCTGCACCGGGTGGAGTTTTGTATTCGCCAATGCGAATCAATAAAGGAACTGCAAAAAAGAATTTAGCCACTAAGGCACTAAGGCACTAAGAAATACTAATGGCTATAAGCCGAACATAAAAAACTTTGTGTCTTCGTGGCAAAATAAAGGCACAGTAATCTAGCCACTAAGGCACCAAAAAAAATGTAACAATAATATAAAAAATTAGTGTCTTTGTGCCTGCCCGCCGAAGTGTTTCACGAAGGCGGGTCTTCGTGGCAAAAAAAGAAGTCACCCGGCAAACAATAGTAATTGTACAAAATAAAAATTGGTATTAAATTAATGTAAATCATACGGTCATGAAAAATTATACTGCGTTTATCCTCTCCATAGCCACTGTAATTGCAGTTGGTTTTGGATTCTCATCCTGTAAAGAGGATGAACCCCCTTCTAAACCCAAATTATCTTTCTCCGAGTCAACCATGACCGTGAATGAAGATGATGGGACCATTGAAGTAGAATTGGTGCTCGACAAAGCCTATTCGAAAGACCTTAATATTGAATATGACCTGGGAGGAACAGCCAGCGATCAGGACGCTGTAGGCACGGCGGATGCCGATTACGAAGTTGCAGGCGACCATGGCTCTGTTGTTATTGAAAGCGGAGAAACTTCCGGAGTTATTGAACTCGATATCTACGACGATTCAGACTTCGAGGATAATGAGACCATTGAGATTTCAATTATTGACATTAATACATCAGATGTCGAGTTAACTGCCGATGATGAAATTGAAATTACCATTACCAATGACGATGCGCAGCTGCAGGCATCTTTTGCAAGCACGACCATGACGGTAAACGAAGCTGATGGCACGGACGGGCTGATCGAAATAACCGTTCAGCTTGACCAGACCGCCACACAGGATATCGTCATTGAATATACACTTGATGGATCAGCATTTGACAGCGCATTTGCGTATGAAGAAGAGATTCCCCGTTCTTATTACGATTACTATATTAACGGGGTGACGGGTGAACTCGTGATTCCGAGCGGTCAGAATTCTGCAAACATCGAAATCCAGCTCTATACCGATTTCATGTTTGAAGATGATGAGACTATTGAGATAACGCTCACTGGTTCGAATGCCGCACCCACCAACAATAAAATGACAATTACCCTTGAGCAACAGGATGGTAAAGTTATCGCCCTGGTGTGGGATGAAACCTATACAAACGTGGATATGGATATGTTTCTCTGGGTTGGAGAGGACATCGACAACCTCGTCGGCATTCTGGCAACAGCTCTCACACCCCGGACAACACCCACACAGGAACTGATATTCATTCCATCTCTAATTA